>NZ_JALKAU010000075.1:0-32767 GCF_023015735.1 Gelidibacter sp. F63206 | reverse complement strand
GGATGGTGACCCTGTCAAAGGAAAAACATTATATAATACTAACTGTGCTGCATGTCACAAATTAGACGGACCCATGACCGGGCCGCCACTTCGAAATATTGAACAGAGATTGGCCGATGAGGAAGGTCTGGATAGAGAATGGTTGACTGCCTGGATCCATAATAGTATGGGTATGGTCAATGCTGGCGATCCTTATGCTGTTAAGATATACAACGAGTATAACCAATTGCCAATGATGCCGTTTCCGCAGTTGTCGGACCAAGATATTAGTGATATTTTGGCCTATACTGCTGAGGAAAAAAAGGCGCCTACTCCTGTAGCTAGTACAGAAACCGCAAGTGGTACAGGTGGAGGAGAGTCAGGGACTTCAAACCAACTGATTCTTGGGGCTTTAGCCTTATTGTTTGGTCTTTTGGCCATGGCTTTGGTTTTGGTGAGACGTACTTTAAATCGTTTTGCAGAAGCTAAAGGTGTTATTGTTGAAGGCGACAAAAAAGACAATATCTGGAAAGCTTTTGTTCAGAATCAATTCTTGGTATTGGTTACCGTCATTCTATTATTATTGGCCAGTGCCTATTTTGTGTATGGTTATTTCATGCAAATAGGTGTTGACGAAGGGTATGCCCCTGTTCAGCCAATTCATTACTCGCATAGAATCCATGCTGGAGATAACGGAATTGATTGTAAATACTGTCACTCTTCTGCTCGGGTAAGTAAAACTTCAGGTATCCCTTCATTGAATGTGTGTATGAACTGTCATAAGTCCATATCAGAAGTTTCAGAAGACACGTATGCCGAAGGGAAGACCTATGGCGTTGATTATAATGAAGAAATTCAAAAGCTATATGCGGCCACAGGTTGGAATCCTGACGAACAAAAATATACCGGAGAACCGCAGCCTGTAAAGTGGATCCGTATTCATAATCTTCCTGATTTTGCATATTTCAATCATGCGCAACACGTTACCGTTGGAGGAATCGAATGTCAAACATGTCATGGTCCGGTCGAGTCCATGGAGATCATGTCGCAGTTCGCTCCATTGACCATGGGTTGGTGTATTGAATGTCATAGAACCACGGATGTGAAAATTGAGAATAATGAATACTACACCAAAATCCATGAGCAATTGTCCAAGAAGTATGGAGTCGAAAAACTTACCGTTGCGCAGATGGGAGGTTTAGAATGTGGTAAATGTCATTATTAATAAAATAAAGATACAGTGTTGGTTTGGATCAAAAACCATTAACTATCAACTAATAACTATTAAAGAATATGTCATCAAACAAGAAATACTGGAAAAGTGTTGAGGAGCTGAACACAGACAGCTCTATTGTTGAGGCGCTTAAACAAAGAGAATTTGTTGACGAAATTCCGACAGATGAATTTTTAGGCAACAAGTCCAATTTAGAAACATCTTCAACAACACGTCGTGATTTCTTAAAATATGTTGGTTTCAGTACGGCTGCGGCATCTTTAGCGGCTTGTGAAGGGCCGGTTATTAAATCGATTCCTTACGTTGTGCAGCCAGAAGAAATCATTCCAGGAGTATCTAATTTTTACGCTACAACAATTGCTGATGGTTTTGATTTCGCAAGTGTCTTAGTGAAAACTCGTGAAGGACGTCCAATTAAAATTGACAACAACGATTTGTCTGCCTCTCAAGGGGGTGTCAATGCGAGGGTACATGCGTCAATTTTAGGTCTATACGATAATTTGAGAGTTAAAGGACCTCAAAAAGAAGGATCTGATATTTCATGGGAGACGTTTGATTCTGAAACGAATCAAAAGCTGACGGATGTTATGAATGGAGGAAAGGAGATTGTGTTATTGACACAAACTTTCGCGAGTCCATCAACCAGCAAGTTGATTTCTGCATTTAAAGAGAAATATGGCAATGTACGTCACGTAGTTTATGATGCTGTTTCCGAATCTTGTGCATTGGATGCTTTTCAATCGAAATACGGAGAACGCGCATTGGCAAATTACGATTTCTCTAATGCGTCGACAATAGTTTCTGTTGGTGCTGATTTCCTTGGAGATTGGCAAGGCGGTGGGTTTGAATCGGGTTATGCCAAAGGTCGTGTGCCTACAGATGGAAAAATGTCAAGGCACATTCAAATTGAAGCAAATATGTCCCTAACGGGTGCTAATGCTGATAAACGTATCCCAGCAACACCTTCACAACAAAAACAAGCTTTAGCTAAACTTTATAGTTATGTTACTGGACAATCTGTTTCAACAGATTTACCGGCGCATTTGGATGAGGCCATTCAAAAAGTGGCATCTGAATTAAAGAGAGCAGGAAGCAATGGCGTTTTGGTTACTGGAATCAATGATGTCAATGCACAGACGGTGGCATTGGAGATCAACTCGGCATTGGGAAGTAAAGCCTTTGATACCAAAACTCCTATTAAGAAAAGACAAGGTAGTGATAAGGACGTGATGACTTTAATAGCGGATATGAATGCTGGTAAAGTTGGAGCGATCATAATGAATGGTGTCAATCCATTATATACATTACCCAACGCAAATGAATTTGCCGAAGGATTAAAACAAACAGAATTGTCTATCGCGTTTTCAATGAAGGCCGATGAGACTGCTTCTGAATCTCAATATATTGCTGCTACACCTCATTATTTAGAATCTTGGGGTGATGTGGAGCTTAAAAAAGGACACTATGGTTTAATGCAACCGACCATCCGTCCGTTATTTGATACCCGTCAGTTCCAACAGGCTTTGTTGAAATGGATAGGAAGTGATTTGACGTACTTTGATTTTATTAAGGAAAACTGGAGTACGGGCATACTTGGTGGAGCTTCATTTAATCAAGCATTACATGATGGAGTTTATGTTTCAACCGCTTTGACAAGTGTTTTGGGTGCTGGCCCATCTTCCGATGTGGAGGGTGACGCAGCTGCTCAGGCCATGCCAGAGCCATCGGGAGGAAGTGCTGCAAGAGCATTGGCATCTGCAGGATCTGCTGAGAGCATGGAATTACAACTCTATACAAAAACGGGAATGGGAGATGGTAAACAAGCCAATAACCCATGGTTGCAAGAGTTCCCTGATCCCATTACAAGAACGTCATGGGACAATTATGTAACCGTATCTAGTGCGGATGCCAAAAAATTGGAGATCAAAAATTGGCATGTTGCCGATGGTGGTCTTAACGGTAGTTTGGTGGAGTTGACAGTGAACGGACAGACAATTACTATTCCTGCTATTATCCAGCCAGGACAGGCCGTAGGCTCTGTAGGTTTGTCGTTTGGTTACGGACGCACAAAGGGACTTAAGGAAGAAATGCAAACGGGTAAGAATGCTTACCAGTTTTATAAGGATTTTAACAGCGCACAAACCGACGTATCGATCAAGCTCGTTTCGGGGGTTCATGAGTTTGCTTGTGTGCAGTTGCACAACACGCTGATGGGCCGTGGTGATATCATTAAGGAAACCACGCTTGAAATCTTTAATACAAAAGATAAAGAATATTGGAATCCACTTCCAAAAGTGTCTTTAAATCATATAGAAACACCTTCAACGGAGGTTGATTTGTGGGATGAATTTGATAGATCTATTGGACATCATTTCAACTTGTCTATTGATTTGAATGCTTGTACTGGATGTGGTGCATGTGTCATTGCTTGTCATGCCGAAAATAACGTTCCGGTAGTGGGTAAATCTGAGGTTAGAAAGAGTAGAGATATGCATTGGTTGCGTATTGATAGATACTATTCTTCGGAAGATACCTTTACAGGCGATATAGAAAGAAAAGAGGCAGCAGATGGTCTATTGGGCGATACAGGTATCAAAAGCACATTGCATGAGATGGAAGTTGCCGCTGATAATCCTCAGGTAGCTTTCTTACCAATGATGTGTCAGCACTGTAATCATGCTCCGTGTGAAACAGTTTGCCCTGTCGCAGCAACGTCCCATGGGCGCCAAGGTCAAAATCATATGGCTTATAACCGTTGCGTAGGTACACGTTACTGTGCAAACAACTGTCCTTATAAAGTACGTCGTTTCAACTGGTTCCGATACAATAAAAATGATGAGTTTGATTACAACATGAACGACGATTTAGGTCGTATGGTATTGAATCCTGATGTTGTTGTGCGTTCACGTGGGGTTATGGAAAAATGTTCGTTGTGTATTCAGAAAACACAAAAAACAATTCTTGATGCCAAGCGTGAAGGACGTGAAATTAAAGATGGCGAATTCCAAACGGCATGTTCAGCAGCTTGTGGCACTGGAGCTATGGTTTTTGGAGACATCAACGATAAAGAGAGTAAAGTTGCGAAACTGAAAGAGGATAAACGTATGTATCACGTACTTGAATATATTGGAACACAACCCAACGTTCAGTATCACACAATTGTGAGAAATACAACGGAATCATAATTATTAATTAAGAAATAATTCTAAAAGCATTATGGCGTCTCATTACGAAGCACCTATTAGAAGACCTTTAGTTTTAGGTGAAAAATCATACCACGATGTTTCTGTGGATATCGCTAAACCTGTAGAAGGTAAAGCCAATAAATCATGGTGGATAGTCTTTTCTATCTCACTTGCAGCCTTTCTTTGGGGAATTGGCTGTATAGTTTATACCATAGCAACAGGAATTGGAGTTTGGGGCCTAAATAAAACCATCGGTTGGGCTTGGGACATTACCAACTTCGTTTGGTGGGTTGGTATTGGCCACGCAGGGACATTAATTTCGGCAGTATTGCTATTGTTCCGTCAAAAATGGCGTATGGCAATTAACCGTTCTGCGGAAGCGATGACCATTTTTGCAGTTATTCAAGCAGGGCTATTCCCTCTTATCCACATGGGTCGTCCATGGTTGGGATATTGGGTTTTACCAATTCCGAACCAATTTGGCTCCTTATGGGTTAACTTTAACTCGCCTTTACTTTGGGACGTGTTTGCGATTTCAACCTATCTATCGGTATCTTTAGTCTTCTGGTGGACTGGTTTATTGCCTGATTTCGCGATGATTCGCGATAGAGCGGTTAAACCTTTCCAAAAGAAAATATATTCATTATTGGCTTTTGGATGGTCTGGTAGAGCAAAAGATTGGCAACGATTTGAAGAGGTGTCTTTGGTTCTTGCTGGTTTAGCTACGCCGTTGGTACTTTCTGTACATACCATTGTATCCTTTGACTTTGCTACATCTATAGTTCCAGGTTGGCATACCACCATTTTCCCACCTTATTTTGTTGCAGGAGCAGTTTTCTCTGGTTTCGCTATGGTGAACACACTATTGATTATCATGAGAAAAGTAGTGAGCCTTGAAGATTATATTACCGTTCAGCATATTGAATTGATGAATATTGTTATCATGATCACAGGTTCAATTGTTGGGGTGGCTTATATCTCCGAGTTATTCATCGCTTGGTATTCTGGAGTCGAATATGAGCAGTATGCTTTCTTGAACAGAGCTACCGGGCCTTACTGGTGGGCATACCTTCTAATGATGACGTGTAACGTGTTTTCGCCACAGTTTATGTGGTTCAAAAAACTGCGTACCAGTATCATGTTCTCCTTCTTTATTTCCATCGTCGTAAACGTCGGGATGTGGTTTGAGCGTTTTGTAATTATCGTGACATCTTTGCATAGAGATTATATGCCTTCAGCATGGACGATGTTCCAACCAACATTTGTGGATATAGGAATTTTCATAGGCACCATTGGATTCTTTTTTGTGTTGTTCTTGCTTTATGCACGTACATTCCCAGTGGTGGCACAAGCCGAGATCAAAACAATCATGAAATCTTCTGGCCAGCGTTACAAACGAATCAGAGAATCTGGTGGAAGTTTGGTTGGTACAGGTACTGATCCTCGCACACACAATGTAAATATTCATTCGGGAACGCCTATAGTTGATGAAAAATCGACAGTAAAACCACAAGACCCTAAAGCGATTAATGAATTGATGGATAGTGTTGGCGTCTTTGATCCAACAACTCAGGCTAAAGATGATTTACAGCAAATTAATGGAGTTGGTCCGAAAATGGAAGAAGTCCTTAATGGGATAGGAATCTACTCTTTCTTACAGGTAAGTAAAATGACCAAAAGAGAATATGACTTGTTAGACGAAATTACTGCTTCTTTCCCGGGAAGAGCAGAACGCGATGATTGGGCCGGACAAGCTAAAATATTAATCAACAACAAAAAATAGTATGGAAGGATCTTCAAAAGTTATTCACGCTATGTATACGGATGATGATGTCTTGATGGCCGCCGTTAAGAAAGTAAGGGCAGAGAGATATCACATTGAAGAAATATATACGCCATTTCCGGTTCACGGATTGGATAAAGCAATGGGATTGGCACCAACAAAATTGGCAATCACGTCTTTTCTATACGGTTTGACAGGCTTAGTAGTTTCTATCGTAATGATAGACTATATGATGATTGAAGATTGGCCTCAGAACATTGGAGGTAAACCAAGTTTTAGTTATCTCGAAAACATGCCCGCGTTTATTCCAATTATGTTTGAGTTAACAGTGTTTTTCGCAGCGCATTTAATGGTCATCACATTTTATCTACGCAGTAGGATGTGGCCGTTTAAAAAAGCTGAAAACCCTGATATAAGAACAACGGATGATCATTTTTTAATGGAAATCAGTGCCGGGGCCAATGTTGATGAACAGTTTGATATATTGAGAAATACGGGAGCTGTAGAAGTTACCTTAATTGATAAAGCACACTAATACACATGAAAAGCTTATTTAAATTAATATTATTGATGGTCGTTTTGGTTTCTTTTGCATCATGTCAAAATAAATCGAAGCCTAATTATCAATTCTTTCCGGATATGTATGAGCCAATTGGCTATGAAGCATACGGCGAAGTTGAGTTTTTACCTGATGGCATGGAAGCGAAATTGCCAGTTGAAGGGTCTGTAGCAAGAGGCCATAAACCTTTTGATATTGACGGTAGTATTGAGGGCTATGACTTAGCGAAAGCAAGTCTAGTATCTCCATTGGATTCCACACAGATTGATGGGCCAAGAGGGGGTCAGTTATATGATATTTACTGTGGGGTTTGCCATGGTAAAAAAGGAGATGGCCAAGGCATCTTGGTGAAACGTGAAAAGATTTTGGGCGTACCTTCTTTTGATGACCAAGGAAGAGCATTGACTCAAGGAAGCGTTTACCACACCATTCACTATGGTAAGAACGTTATGGGTTCTTACGCTAATCAGTTAAATGAAGAAGAGCGTTGGCAAGTTGTGGATTACGTGATGCAATTAAAATCAGAATTAGGAGGAAGTCAGACTGTTAAAGATTCAATATAGATATGTACACAATTTCAAATAGATTAAAGACATTTTCCATCATCCTCATTGTCTTGGGTGTATTAGGAGTGGCTTACGGTTTTATGACATCTCATAAATCTTTAGAAGAGGTTAAGACAATGCTTGTTGAAGAACATGCACATGATGGAGGACATGAAACTTCTGTACAAGAACACACCGAAAGTACCGGTTTAGAACATGCAGATGTATCTCAGGATGATAACCATGCAAAGCACGTCCAGGAGCAGATTGCTAAAAGACCTTGGTCGGCAATGTACGTATCAGCCTTGTTTTTTATGACGATCGCCCTTGGAGTCCTTGCGTTTTATGCTATTCAAATTGCTTCACAAGCAGGTTGGTCACCGGTATTGTTCAGGGTAATGGAGGCGATTTCTGCTTACTTGTTGCCAGGTGCCATTATTGTGATTCTTCTTGCAGTTGGCTCCCATTATATTGGACATCACAACGAGATATTTGTTTGGATGAACCCAGAAGTGGTGGCCGATGATAAGTTGATCCAAAACAAATCAGGATACCTAAATATTACGGCATTTTTGATCAGAGCCATTATTTTCATTGGTGGTTGGTGTACATACTGGTATTTTGCTCGTAAATTTTCGATTGCTCAAGATAATGCTGAGCAAGGTGATATCAGAAATTTTAAAAAATCGTTTAGAATTGCGGCAGGATTCTTAGTGTTTTACTTGTACACGGAATCTATTATGTCATGGGATTGGATAATGAGCGTAGATCCGCATTGGTTCAGTACGCTATTTGGATGGTATGTCTTTTCAGGTATGATTGTCGCGGGGATTACCGTAATTGCCATGGTCGCCATCTATTTGAAAGGCAAAGGACTTCTGCCATTGGTAAATGATAGTCATATTCACGACTTGGCAAAGTATATGTTCGGATTTAGTGTTTTCTGGGCTTACCTATGGTTCTCTCAGTTCATGCTTATCTGGTATGCAAACATTCCGGAAGAAGTAGTTTACTTTGTATCGCGAATAGAAGATTATAAATTGCCTTTCTTTGGAATGTTGGTGCTCAACTTTGTGTTCCCATTCTTGATTTTGATGCATAGCGATTACAAACGAGTACCTTGGTTTGTGATGATGTGTGGCGTTGTTATTTTAATTGGCCATTATGTCGATTTGTTCGTAATGATTATGCCGGCCACTGTAGGCGATAGATGGTACATTGGAATTCCTGAAATTGGATCTATTTTATTACTTGGAGGCTTGTTCTTACTGGTGGTATTTACATCAATGACAAAAGCTCCTTTGACACCAAAAGGCAATCCATTTATTAAAGAAAGTGAAAATTTCCATTATTAATAACCTATAAAGAAGAGAAACGACAATGACTGCTTTATTCATAATTATCATAGTACTTTTTGCGGCGGTAGCTATTTGGCAAATGGTCAAAATATTTGACCTCGCCCAAGTGCGTACAGAAACCATAAATAATGGAATAGCAACTGATTACGATAATAAGATCAATGGATATTTGATGTTGGCTTTTTTAGCCTTTATTTATATCATTACAATTATCTCTTTTGTGTATTGGGGTGATTTGCCCCTAATGTCAAACGCAGCTTCAGAACACGGGGCTGAGGTCGATAATTTGATGTTGATTTCCATGATTGTGATTTTTACCGTACAAATTATTACTCAGTTTTTACTTCACTATTTCGCTTATAAATATAGAGGAGAGAAGGGTAAGAAGGCATTATATTTTGCCGATCATAATACCTTAGAAGCAGTTTGGACCATTATTCCAGTTATCGTATTGGCGGGATTGATCATTTACGGCCTTTTCACTTGGAATTCTATTATGAATATCGATGAAGATGCTGATCCGATGGTTGTGGAATTATACGCTCAACAATTTGCTTGGACAGCACGTTATGCTGGTCAAGACAATGTTCTAGGTATGGCCAACGTAAGATTAATTGATATTGACAAAGCAAATGTCCTGGGTATTGATGAAGCGGATCCGAATGCTGAAGATGATATTATTGTAAAAGAATTGCATTTGCCAGTTGGTAAGCCGGTACTTTTTGAAATTCGCTCGCAAGATGTGTTGCACTCTGCATACATGCCTCACTTTAGAGCGCAAATGAACTGTGTTCCTGGAATGATTACAAAATTTGCATTTACGCCGACCATGACCACTAAGGAAATGCGAGAAACTCCGGAAATGATTGCCAAAGTAGAAAACATCAATAATATCCGGACAGAAAAAAGCAAAGAATTAATGGCGAAAGGTGAAGAGGAATTGGATCCTTACGAATTCCATTTCCTTTTACTTTGTAATAAGATTTGTGGAAAGTCGCACTATAATATGCAAATGAATATTATCGTTGAGACTCAGGAGGAGTTTGATGCTTGGATAGCTGAGCAACAGACTTTCAAAGAATCATTGAAATAATAATAAAATCGTTTTAAACAAGTATATATAGATTATGTCAACACACGCAGTAGATATTCACGCACATGACGACGGTCACGGACATCATCACAAAGAAACCTTTGTAACCAAATATATCTTTAGTCAAGATCATAAAATGATCGCAAAGCAATATTTGATTACTGGAACTCTCATGGGAATCATTGGCGTCATGATGTCTTTGATGTTTCGAATTCAGATTGCATGGCCTGAGGAGCCCAACATTCTTTTTGAGGCTTTATTAGGAAAATGGGCGCCAGGCGGTGTCATGGATGCTGACATCTATTTGGCACTGGTAACCATTCATGGGACGATCATGGTGTTCTTTGTATTGACTGCCGGTTTGAGTGGAACTTTTAGTAACCTATTAATTCCGTATCAAATTGGAGCCCGAGATATGGCGTCAGGCTTTATCAATATGTTGTCATATTGGATTTTCTTCGTGTCTTGTGTTATAATGATGGGATCCTTGTTTCTTGAAGCTGGACCCGCTGCTGCAGGATGGACCATTTACCCTCCTTTAAGTGCCTTACCAATGGCCCAGCCTGGATCTGGATGGGGTATGACACTGTGGTTGATATCCATGGCCTTATTTATCGCACAATCTTTATTGGGCTCACTGAACTATATTGTAACCGTTATTAACATGCGTACAAAAGGTATGTCAATGACAAGGTTACCATTGACCGTTTGGGCATTTTTTGTTACAGCAATTATTGGTGTGGTATCCTTCCCAGTATTATTGTCTGCAGCCTTATTGTTAATCATGGACAGAAGCTTTGGAACCTCATTCTTCCTATCCGATATATTTATACAAGGTGAAGTTTTACATTATCAAGGGGGATCTCCGGTTCTTTTCGAACATCTATTCTGGTTCTTGGGGCACCCTGAAGTTTATATTGTGATTTTACCCGCCATGGGATTAGTATCAGAGATTATGGCAACTAATTCCCGAAAACCAATTTTTGGGTATCGTGCCATGGTGGCATCTATTTTGGCGATCGCATTTTTATCAACCATTGTTTGGGGTCACCACATGTTCGTTTCTGGAATGAATCCATTCTTGGGGTCAGTGTTTACTTTTACAACTTTACTGATTGCCATACCTTCGGCCGTAAAGGCCTTTAACTGGATCACCACCATCTGGAGAGGAAATATTCAGATGAACCCCGCCATGTTATTTGCCATTGGTTTTGTATCAACATTCATTACCGGAGGTTTAACCGGAATTATTGTTGGTGATAGTGCTTTGGACATTAACGTGCACGATACGTATTTCGTTATCGCCCACTTCCACTTGGTTATGGGGATTTCAGCTATCTATGGTATGTTTGCTGGAATCTATCATTGGTATCCAAAAATGTTTGGTCGAATGATGAATAAAAATTTGGGGTATATCCACTTCTGGATTACCGCTATCTCCGCTTACGGAGTATTCTTCCCAATGCATTTTATCGGAATGGCGGGACTGCCAAGACGTTATTATACCAACTCAGCGTTCCCATTATTTGATGATTTAACCGATGTTAATATTGTAATCACCGTATTTGCATTGATTGGAGGTGCAATACAGCTGGTTTACCTATATAATTTCTTCGTGAGTATATTCTATGGAAAAAAGGCGACTCAAAATCCGTGGAGAGCAACAACATTGGAATGGACAACGCCTGTAAAACATATACATGGCAACTGGCCGGGAGAAATCCCTCATGTGTACCGTTGGGCATATGACTATAGCAAACCAGGACATGATGTCGACTTCGTACCTCAAAACGTTCCTTTAAAGGAAGGCGAGGAAGAATTGCAGCATTAATGTAGTCCCTCTGAAGAAAGGGACCTCACAACTGAATTACAAAATATTTTATGTCTCAAAAGCCTTTCTGAATAAGAAAGGCTTTTTGTATATCTTAGTTTCAGATCAATTGGTGATAATCCAAAAGGCAAATATTAACTAAAATGAGATTCCCGCCTTCTCGGGAATATGTTGAATTGATACTATCATTCTGAAGGTCTTTTTTAGTTATTGGTGTTTTATATAATTGCTTTTTATTGATCGAGGACTTCTGAAACGAAGATTCCCGCCTTCGTGGGGATAGATTATATCAAAAGCCTTTCTGAATATGAAAAGCTTTTTGTTTATCTTTGTTTTCTCTCAATTGGATACTATCCGAGCGATAATAATATTAACTTAAAATGATCCCGTAGTGTCGGGACTGCTTTCGCAGGAATGTGTATGAACGACAACCTAAACCCATCCAACGACAACTTTTCTCCAGAAGAACTTGATGTTGAAAAGAAATTAAGACCCTTATCCTTTGATGATTTTACAGGTCAGGACCAGGTGTTGGAAAATTTAAAGATTTTTGTAGAAGCTGCCAATCAGAGAGACGAAGCTTTAGACCATACCTTGTTTCATGGACCTCCAGGTCTCGGAAAAACCACTTTAGCACACATTTTAGCCAGTGAATTGGGCGTTGGCATCAAAGTCACCTCGGGACCTGTTTTGGATAAGCCAGGCGACCTTGCTGGGCTTCTGACCAATCTCGATGAACGTGATGTCTTGTTTATTGACGAAATCCATCGTCTCAGTCCAATTGTGGAAGAGTATTTGTATTCCGCCATGGAAGATTACAAAATTGATATCATGATTGAGTCGGGGCCAAATGCAAGAACGGTTCAAATTAACCTGAATCCGTTTACACTCATTGGGGCCACCACACGTAGCGGACTGTTGACATCGCCAATGCGGGCCCGTTTCGGCATACAAAGTAGATTGCAATATTATAATACCGAATTATTGACCACCATTACCCAGCGTAGTGCGTCTATATTAAACGTACCGATTTCTATGGAAGCAGCTGTCGAGATAGCTGGCAGAAGTAGAGGAACGCCAAGAATATCGAACGCCTTGTTACGTCGTGTCCGCGATTTTGCCCAAATAAAAGGGAATGGCACCATTGATATAGCCATTGCCAAATTTGCACTTAAAGCCTTGAATGTGGATGCGCACGGATTGGATGAAATGGACAACAAGATTTTGATGACCATTATTGACAAATTCAAGGGCGGACCAGTTGGTATTACGACCTTGGCTACTGCCGTTAGTGAGAGTGCTGAAACTATTGAAGAAGTTTACGAACCCTTCTTAATCCAGCAAGGCTTTATCATGCGGACCCCACGAGGAAGAGAGGTGACGGAATTGGCATATAAACATCTTGGGAAAATTAAGAGCAATATCCAAGGCGGACTGTTCCCTTAAGGTCCTTAAGTGAAAGGCTTCACTAATTTTGCGAAAATTAGCGAACTTGACAGCTTGACATCTGCCAAAAATGAACCCAAAGTAATGGCTACGACTAAAGAAATTCCTTCTGTTCCTTTAATTAGTTTTATAAAGCATTCATTGGAGATTCTGAAAAATCCATTGAATTTTCATCGTGCCAATTTCACCGCCAAGGGCGATACGTTCAAACTTAAAATAGGTCTCTCTTCGGAAATCGTTTTTTCGCGCGATGCCGCCTTTGCCGAATATGTCCTTCAAAAGAATCAAAGAAACTATACCAAGTCCAAAATCCAAACAGAAGATCTGGTTAAATATGTAGGGAAAGGATTGCTGACTTCTGAAAGAGAATTATGGAAAAAGCAACGCCAACTTATCCAACCAGCGTTTCATAAAAAGCAACTGGCTACTCTGTTGGATAAAATACGTGAGGCCATTTTACTGGAATATAGACACATTGAAGTGGATAAAAAACTTGATGTTTTTCCCCTTTTTAATGACCTCGCCTTCCAAACCGTCGTTAAATCTTTATTCAGTAGTGCGGCAGATGCTGAGGATATCAGCCGATTACAATATATAACCGAAGCTGCGCAGAAAATGTTGGTCAGAGAACTGAGGCAACCTTATCTCGGCTGGTGGTTCAAAGCAAGTGGCACGATCGAAAAACATTTGGAACTAACTCGTGAGGCACGACAAATTCTTAAAAATATTGTCAAGACGCGACGCGCGTCTAAAGTAAAGCATGGCGATTTGTTAGACATGCTTTTAGAAGCGCAATATGACGATGGCAGTTTTATGGAAGAGGAACAGCTGATAGATGAAATTTTGATTCTTTTTATTGCGGGACATGAAACGACGTCCAACGCCTTAACTTTTATCTTCCAGCTTTTGGCGAAACATCCGGAATGGCAGGAAAAAATATATCAAGAGAACCTCCAAATCACCAAAGACTCTGAAGATTTGATGCATTTGGTTACTAGGTCGAAAGTCTGCCGGCAAGTCATTGAAGAAGGAATGCGCTTATATCCGCCAGTCTATTTTATTGATCGGGTAAATATTGAAGACGATGAATTTAACAATATGATCTTTAAAAAAGGTTCAAATCTGTTGTTTTCCATTTATGAAATACACCGTCACCCAGATTTGTGGGAAAAGGCAAATAAGTTTTTGCCAGAACGATTTGAAGATGGTGGTCGAAAATTCTCATCACAATATTTCCCTTTTGGCGCAGGCCCAAGAAAATGTATCGGGAATAATTTTGCTATGTTTGAAATGATTATTGCCGTCACTGAACTGGTAAAAAACTATAAAATAACTGCCGAATTTGATGCCATAGAGATCACACCTTTAATTACTTTAAAACCTAAGAATGCTTTTTTAAGATTTGAAAGTAGAACTAAGTGATGAACAACAAAGCCAAATATAGCCAACTCATAAAATCTGAAGCCAAACGTCTGGGCTTTCTTTCCTGTGGCATCAGCAGAGCCCAGTTTTTGGAAGAAGAGGCACCCCGTCTTGAAAAATGGTTGAAAAACAACATGAATGGTGAAATGCACTACATGGAAAACCATTTTGACAAACGCTTGGATCCGACTAAGCTTGTTGAAGGTTCTAAATCCGTCATTTCTCTTTTGCTAAATTATTACCCAGACGAAACTCAAATTGAAAACACCTTTAAGGTGTCGAAATATGCTTACGGCACAGATTATCATTTTGTGATTAAGGATAAGTTAAAAGAACTTTTAAATTTTATCACTAAAGAAATCGGCGAAGTCAGTGGTCGTGCCTTTATGGATTCTGCACCGGTTTTGGATAAGGCTTGGGCGGCCAAATCAGGATTGGGATGGGTTGGCAAACACACCTTGTTATTGACCCAACAAACAGGTTCATTTTATTTCGTGGGGGAATTGATTATCGATTTGGAGTTGGAATATGATTCACCCACAACCGACCATTGTGGCACCTGCACAAAATGCATCGATGCCTGTCCTACACAAGCCATTACCGAACCCTATGTGGTTGATGGCAGCAAATGCATTTCGTATTTTACCATCGAATTAAAAGATAAAATTCCCACTGATTTTAAAGGCCAATTTGAAGATTGGATGTTTGGTTGCGATATCTGCCAGGATGTGTGTCCTTGGAATCGCTTTTCAAAAGCACATAGTGAGCCTTTGTTCAATCCGCACCCAGAATTATTGTCTATGACCAAAAAGGACTGGGAAGAGATTACTGAGGACGTATTTAAGGATCTCTTTAAAAAATCTCCTGTGAAGCGAACCAAGTTTGAAGGTTTGAAACGGAATATTGAATTCCTAAAGAAGCAGAAACCTTAATCTTCTGTCGTGAAATTTAAATTGAGATCAGACTTATTTTTTACCCAATCCCTATCCCGCCCGTACCGTAATGACACGTTCGGGTAAGTCTCTCAAGCCTATCACTTCAAACCTAATCCCTCAATTATACCAAACCGGCGTCGGTTTTCCCAAGTCGAAATCCTGGAAACCGAAATCATCAGTTTCATAAGCATTCATTTTAAAAATATTGTTGCCTTGTCCAGGAATTTGTGGATAAAATGAAACTGATAGTTGAAAGGAATTGAACACTAAATAATCATTCCTGATAATAAAACCGGCGCTGAAAGAGGAGTATAGCTTGCTTTTTAAAATAGACTCACCTTCATCGCCCAACGCTGCTGCAGTAAAATTGACATACGGATTTAAGCGAAAGCCCCACACTTCCCATGGAGAGTAAAATTGGGTCTGTAAGGAAAGAACGTATTTCTTCGTTCCCATAAGGTCACTATCAAAACCTGGAATGCCGGCACCTTGCTTTAGATCATAATTATTATCGTAAACCCCTCTGAATTTGTTTTTTTGATCAATGGTGATTCGGTCACCTTCAGATGGCAGTCTGTTCGTGCCAATAAGTATTTGAGGTTTTACAAATTGACGCATTTTCCAATTGTTGCCCAAAGAAATCAGATTTGTAAAGTACTTGGCTTGTAAGGAAATGGTTGTTTGTTCCAGATGGCTATGATCCACAAAAGTGCCTATTTCAAAACTAGTGCTCAAAAAACCCCATTTAAAATAATTACCATGAGATGCTCTGGCTCCAAGGTACATGCGGTTATGTTGATTTTTTCGTTGGTAACCACCAGTGATGGCATATACCGTACCGATGGGGACGTCTTCAATAGTGCCGTCTCTAAATATATAATCGTCCTTGATAAATTGTCGGGAAGCAATGCCTATACTTCCCAAATAAAATGATTCGTTGGCAAAGTACCCTATACTGTCATAAGCGGCAGAAGGTCGTTCACGGTATCCTACATGCAAAAACCTCAAACTGCTAATAAGGTTAGTCGTACGTTCCTTTTCTGAAATACCATCAAATATTTTAAAAGCGTGCCCTCCCCAAAAATCTTGGGTGTGATATTTAAAGTTTTGTAAGTCAGGTTCGCCCTGAGCATTGTCAAGATATTCTTTATGATATTGTTCATCAAGGTAAATACCTCCAGCCCAACGTGTCAATGGGGAATAGAAAGGGCGTTCAATATCCAGGACTTTACTGTAATCGTCATCCAAGTCTATTCTGTAAGCCAAGGTGGTTTCGATGAATGTATTGTTAATGTTGGGTACAGTATAGTTCATTTCGTAGCCATAGTTGCTATCCTCCAGGCTTTTAGTAACACTGTTATTGAATTCGTGCCCAAATCCGAGGAAATTTCGGTTCTTCAGCCTTAACTTAGTTTTTGAAGTAGAAATGGTCGCTGAGGGAATCAAACTCCAAGAGTCCAAAACCTCTATATGAAGATCAATAGAATCTTTGGAAACCCCTACATCTTTAGCAGTGACTTCAACGCGTCTTATATAATTCTGTGCCCTGATCAGACGCTCGGATTCATTTAGTAGAAGCGTATCCAAAGCTGTATTTTCCTTAACGAGCAAGGTATTTCTTATGGCAAAGGCTTTGGTTTTGATATGAATAAAATTTCCTGTTTTTTCGATCCAACTATTTGCAGTTTGGGTACTGTCCGTAAATGAAAACCCGAAGGGATCATGGCTTTGGATCGTGATATTCCGGATAATCTTTCCTTCAAATGGCGCTAAATCTTGCTTCGGACGATTTTTTGGCGATTTTTCCGGTCTTTTTGCGGTAGATCTAAAAATGAGCTTATGTAGCGCCTTGGTGAATTTCTTTTTCTCTGAATAGTCTTCTATTTTTTGGTACATAGAATCCTTTTTGGTTGTGTTTACTTGCGCTTCAACCATTGCATGACAACAGTAAAAGAAGATGACAAAAAGGAAGGTTTTTAATGGCATAAGTGAAAAGGGGATTCAAAAAACTTCCCACAAATATAATCCAATTCAAAAGGTTAAAAATATAATTTACGCGTGAAATTATATTTTGAATTCCGATACCGTGGCGGCCGCAATACCTTAAAATCGGATTGCAGAACAAATCATATTTGCTTGCAGGGCAACTACTGTTTAATGCTGAACTGAATTTGTTGTTTTTCAAACGGTTAATGTAAAGATGTACTAAATGGCGCTGAATTAAAATTTAGTTCAAGTTCGCAAATCGTGTGTTGCAAATAAATTTATATCAAATCCAATTAATGTCTCTTTTCTTTTCTCATAAAACAGTTACCTTTGTTCTTTAGCTAAAAATTATAATTTTTATGAGTAAGCAGAGCAAACGTAGAGAAGCATTAGTATATCATGCAAAACCGACTCCAGGAAAAATTGAGGTGGTTCCTACCAAAAAATACGCGACACAACGCGATTTGTCGTTAGCCTATTCTCCAGGTGTTGCAGAACCCTGTTTGGAAATTGCCAGAAATGTCAATAATGTCTATAAATATACGGCCAAGGGCAATTTGGTAGCGGTGATAACTAATGGTACCGCAGTTTTAGGACTTGGAAATATTGGCCCTGAAGCATCAAAACCTGTAATGGAAGGAAAGGGTTTGCTCTTTAAGATTTTTGCCGATATTGATGTATTTGATATTGAGATCGACACTGAAAACGTTGAGGAATTCATCCAAACGGTCAAAATGATTGCGCCTACCTTTGGTGGGATCAATCTGGAGGATATCAAAGCGCCTGAAGCTTTTGAAATTGAACGTCGTTTAAAGGCCGAGTTGGAGATTCCAGTAATGCATGATGATCAACATGGTACAGCAATAATTTCTGCTGCGGCCTTATTGAATGCTTTGGAACTCGCTGATAAAAAAATAGAAGACGCTCAAATTGTCATCAGTGGTGCTGGAGCAGCGGCTATTTCTTGTACGCGTTTGTACCAAGCTTTTGGCGCCAAACGTGAAAATATCGTCATGTGTGACAGCAAGGGGGTTATTAGACAAAACAGAACGAATTTAACTGCAGAAAAAGCGGAATTTGCCACACATCGCGAGATAGAAACTCTGGAGGATGCTATGAAAAATTCGGATGTGTTTATCGGCTTGTCCACTTCAAATGTTGTTTCGCCTAAAATGCTGTTGTCTATGGCAGATAATCCAATTGTCTTTGCCATGGCCAATCCAGATCCAGAAATTGAATACCAATTGGCCTTAGATACACGCAAGGATGTTATTATGGCCACAGGGCGTTCTGACCACCCTAACCAGGTGAATAATGTTCTTGGCTTTCCATATATCTTTAGAGGTGCATTAGATGTAAGAGCCACTAAAATCAATGAGGCCATGAAAATGGCTGCGGTTGAGGCCCTCGCTAAGTTGGCAAAACAAAACGTCCCAGAACAGGTCAATATCGCCTATGGTGAGACCCGTTTGACATTTGGAAGGGATTATATTATCCCTAAACCATTTGACCCACGTTTAATTATAGAGGTTCCTCCAGCGGTGGCACAAGCAGCAATGGACAGTGGCGTAGCCAAGGAACCGATAAGTGATTGGGATAAATATCGCGATCATTTGAGAGAGCGTTTGGGATCTGACAATAAAATTGTCAGATTATTGACCAATAGGGCAAAAATGGATCCTAAGCGTGTGGTTTATGCAGAAGCTGACCATTTAGACGTGTTGAAGGCTGCACAAATTGCTTATGATGAAGGCATCGCCATTCCGATTTTGTTGGGAAGAAGAGAAACCATTTTGAGTTTGATGGCTGAGATTGAATTTGATTCTGATGTTGAAATCATCGATCCCAAAACTGATGACGAAGAAAAGCGTCGTAATAGATATGCTGAAGTATATTGGTCGCAACGCAAGCGCAAAGGTGTTACTCTGTACTCTGCACAGAAGTTGATGAGAGAGCGTAATTATTTTGCCGCTATGATGGTCAATGAGGGTGATGCTGATGCTTTGATTTCTGGTTTTTCAAGAAGTTACCCATCAGTTGTAAAGCCTATGTTGGAACTCATTGGTTTGGCAAAAGGAGCGTCTCGAATTGCTACCACCAACTTGATGATGACTCGTCGTGGACCTATGTTTTTGAGTGATACCTCAATCAATATAGATCCACCAGCGGAAGATTTGGCGACCATTGCACAAATGACGGCGAGAACCGTTAGAATGTTTGGGATGGAACCTGTCATGGCAATGATTTCATTTGCCAACTTCGGATCTTCCCCAAGTCTGAAGGCAACAAAAGTAAGAGACGCCGTCAAAATTTTGCACGAATGCAATCCTGATTTGTTGGTGGATGGTGAGTTGCAAACTGACTTTGCACTCAATCAAGATATGCTTCAAGAGAATTTTCCGTTTTCGAAATTGGCTGGTAAAAAAGTCAATACGCTTGTTTTTCCAAATTTGGATTCGGCAAACATTACCTATAAACTTTTAAAGGAACTCAATGGTGCAGAATCTATCGGGCCGATTATGATGGGCATGCGTAAACCGGTGCACATCCTACAGTTGGATGCCAGTGTGGATGAAATAGTCAACATGACCGCCATTGCCGTTATTGATGCCCAACAAAAAGAGAGAAGGGAGCAAGAAGTTAAAGCAGCTTTAGAAAAAGAATCAGCTTTGTAATGAAAATAATTTTATTACATTTGAGTCTTTAACCAAAGCCAACACATGATTACACATATTCAAGGGAAACTTGTTGAAAAAAATTTAACTGATGTTGTAATTGACTGCAATGGTGTGGGCTATCTGATCAATATTTCACTAAACACTTATTCTCAAATTCCCGACGGCGACTTCCTTAAACTGTATACCTATTTGCAGGTCAAGGAGGATTCGCACTCTTTGTTTGGTTTTTCTTCAAAGGCTGAACGTGAGATTTTTAAATTGCTGATTTCTGTGAGTGGCGTGGGTGCAAGTACCGCCCGCACTATGTTGTCTTCTTTGACACCAAAGCAGGTGAGGGAGGGAATTGCGCATGGTGATGTGGCCTTAATGCAATCCGTTAAAGGTATTGGAGCCAAAACCGCAGCTCGTGTGATTTTGGACTTGAAAGATAAAGTGCTAAAAATATATGATATTGATGATGTTTCTACAATCAAAAACAATACGAACAAAGATGAAGCGTTATCTGCTTTAGAGGTACTCGGATTTGCACGAAAACAAGCAGAACGTGTTGTCGAGAAAATAGTTAACCATCAACCCGATGCTAATGTAGAGGTCATTATAAAAGAGGCATTAAAAAATTTATAACCGATTTTGAGTACAACCAATCCTAGCTTATCATTATCATTAATACGTTTATGGCTCATAGGCTTGGCTTTGTTTATTGGTCAAATTGGATATTCACAGGAAATTCCCGCAACTCAGGATTCGACTAAAACAGGATACGCACTGGGCCGAATCAAAATGCCCGACCCCAATAGCATCGTATCCAAGTACACTTACGACCCCAATACTGACCGGTATATCTTTACGCAAACGGTAGGACGTTTCAATATCAACTATCCGTTAATTCTGACGCCAAAGGAATATCAGCAGTTGGTGCTCGAAGAAAATCTAAAGAATTACTACAAGCAAAAAGTTGATGCCGCTGAAGGTAAAAAAGAAGGTACCGAAGATCAACAAAAAAATCTTCTTCCTGAATTTTACGTTAACTCTGGATTCTTTGAAACCCTTTTTGGGGGCAATACCATTGAGGTCATTCCACAAGGTTCAGTAGAAATGGATTTGGGTGTTTTGTTTACCAAACAGGACAATCCATCCTTTTCACCACGTAACCGGAGTAATTTTACCTTCGATTTTGATCAACGTATCAGTTTGAGTTTATTGGGAAAAGTGGGTACGAGACTTCAAGTTACGGCAAATTACGATACACAGTCCACTTTTGATTTTCAAAACCTGATCAAGTTGGAATACACACCAACCGAAGACGATATTGTTCGAAAAATTGAAGTAGGTAACGTGAGTATGCCACTCAATAGCTCTTTAATTACGGGAGCTCAAAGCTTGTTTGGTGTCAAAACCGAACTGCAGTTTGGAAAGACCAAAGTAACCGCCGTATTCTCTGAGCAAAAATCGCAGTCGCGCTCCGTCGTGGCACAAGGTGGTGGAACGCTTGAGGAGTTTTCGTTTTACGCACGTGATTATGATGAAAACCGACACTTTTTCCTCGCGCACTATTTCAGGGATCGCTATGATGTTGCCTTAGAGCGGTATCCGCATATCAACAGTAATGTTCAAATTACTCGCATTGAGGTTTGGGTGACCAACAGGAGCAATCAGACCGATAACGTCAGGAATATAGTTGCTTTCCAAGATCTTGGAGAGTCGCAACGTGTGGGTTCTACGGTCAACATCTTAAGACCTGGGCCACTTCCAGATAATAAAAACAATGGATTTGACCCAACCAATATTGGCGGTGCAGGTTCAAATTTGACCAATGCGGTAAGAGATATTACCAGAGTGGAGCAAGGCATCAACATTCCGGCCAATGAAGGTTTTGATTTTGGGAAATTGGAGAATGCCAAAAAGTTGACGGAAGGTTATGATTATACACTCCAAACCCAATTAGGATATATCTCCTTGAACCAACGTTTGCAAAATGATGAGGTTTTGGCCGTGGCCTTCCAATATACTGTTGGAAATAATGTATACCAGGTTGGGGAGTTTGCCAATGACGGTGTAGAGGCTACAGGATCGTCAACAGATCCGGTATCGGGAAATACGGTGGTCAACAATAACAATCTTGTGTTAAAGATGTTGAAAAGTGCCATCACAAATGTCAATCAGCCTATTTGGGATTTGATGATGAAAAACATTTACGACTCTGGGGCCTATCAACTGAGTCGGGAAGATTTCAAATTAAACATTTTTTACACAGAATCTTCGGCATTAAATTATATCAAACCAGTAAATGGAACAACGTTTCCGCCGTATGACAATAATACCTCAGATCCTTCTGATGACACAGAAATAACAGAAACCCCATTAATCCGACTTTTTCATTTGGATCGATTGAACTATAATAATGATCCACAGCAAAATGGAGATGGATTTTTTGATTTTGTTCCGGGAATTACAGTAGTGCCCCAAAATGGAAAGATCATTTTTACAAAAGTGGAACCTTTCGGGAAATATTTATTTGATGTGTTGGCCGATCCTGCTTATCCTACAGACTATAATGATCCAACCTATACCAACCCAAATCAGGAAAAATATGTCTATGATATTCTCTACAAAGGCACAAAAACAGCTGCTTTAGAAGAATCAGAAAAAAATAAATTCCAGTTGAAAGGTCGCTACAAATCATCAGGCGGTGAAGGGATTGCCATTGGCGCTTTTAACGTGCCACGGGGTTCTGTGAAAGTCACTGCTGGTGGACGTGTGTTGGTGGAAGGCGTGGATTATACCGTTAACTATCAATTGGGGCGTGTTGAAATTTTGGATCAAGCCTTGAAAGCATCCAATACGCCAATCAATGTTTCAGTGGAGAACAATGCTGTTTTTGGACAGCAGACCAAGCGGTTTACGGGGTTGAATGTTGAACATCAATTCAATGAAAACTTTGTATTGGGCGCCACTTTCTTAAATCTTAACGAGCGACCAATCACCCAAAAATCCAATTATAATTCCGAATCAATCAACAATACCATTTTTGGGTTTAATGGCAATTATTCTACGGAAGTACCATTCTTGACCCGATTGGCAAACAAATTACCAAATGTTGATACGGATGTTCCTTCCAATCTATCGGTCAGAGGAGAATTTGCCTACCTTCTTCCAGGAGCGCCTAAAGGCGCAGATTTTCAAGGTGAGGCTACGGCTTATGTTGATGATTTTGAAGGTTCACAGGGAAGTATCGATTTGTTATCGCCTCAATCCTGGTTTTTATCGAGTAGACCTAAAAATTTGGGCTTATTGCCTAATGAGGATGAAATAGGGATACAAAACGGGTTTAACAGAGCACATCTGAACTGGTACACTATTGACCCTATTTTTTATAGTAATCAACGTCCCAGTGGAATAACAGATAATGACGTATCGAATCTCTACACCAGACGGGTGTTTATTGATGAAATTTTCCCGGAACGCGATTTGGTGCAGGGACAGAACACCTACATTCCAACCTTGGATTTGGCTTATTACCCAACCGAAAGAGGGCCTTATAATTTTCAGGAACAAAACATTGATTATCCAAATACCTTAACCCGACCTCAGGATAGTTGGGCAGGAATCACACGTGCCATAACCAGTACCGATTTTGAACAGGCCAATGTTGAGTATATTGAGTTTTGGGTACAAGATCCTTTTTTGGACAACACATCCAATCTTGGAGGGAAATTGCTTATAAATTTAGGTAATATTTCAGAAGACATTATTAAGGATGGTAAAAAGCAATATGAAAACGGATTGCCTGAAAATGGAGATATCAGTGGGTTGCAGGTTACCGATTTTGGTACCGTAGTACCACGCAACCAATCTTTGATTTATGCATTTTCGAGTACGGGACAAAATCGAACCAACCAGGATGTTGGATACGACGGTTTTGATGATGCTGAAGAAATAGCCAGATTCGGATCGCAATTTGGAGCTGATCCATCAAATGACAACTATACGTATTTCCTTCAGGCGGACGGCAATATTTTCGATCGTTATAAGAGATATAACGGCTCGGAAGGAAATTCGCCGGATATATTTTCAGATACCAACCGTGGCTCCACGACACAGCCCGATGTAGAGGATATCAACAGAGATAACACAATGAATACCATTGATAGTTATTATGAATATGAAATTGACATCACACGGGCAAGTTTGGACAATCCAAACAATAGTTTGATCAACGACGTTAAAACCAGAAATATCACTTTGCCAAATGGTGACAACCGTGATGTGAGATGGTACCAATTTAGAATTCCGATTGATGCTGCTACACGAGCCATTGGAGGGATTTCTGATATTCGCTCTGTGCGGTTTGCAAGAATGTATATGAAAGGATTTTCGCAAACGACCGTGATGCGGTTTGCAACTTTAGATTTGGTAAGAAGTGATTGGAGACGTTACACGCTTGACCTGGACAATAATCCTAACAACAATAGTTCGGATGCTTCATTCAGTGTTGGGGTCGTAGGTTTGCAGGAAAACGAAGGAAATTATGTACTGCCTCCAGGAGTGGAGTTGGAACAACTCAACAACAATAATAATATCATCCGACAAAACGAACAGTCTTTGGTGGTTGAGGTATGTGATCTGGAAGGTGATGATTCTCGTGGGGTTTATAAAAATATTAGCATTGACATGCGGCAGTATAAAAAACTAAAAATGTTTATGCATGCCGAAGGATTGGAAGGCAGGACCTTGAACCCTGGTGAAATGATCGGTTTTATCAGAATGGGTAATGACTTTACCCAGAACTTCTATGAGATTCAAGTGCCTTTAAACGTTGTTGCTGGTACAGCCCGTGATCAAGTTTGGCCATCTGAAAATGAAATTGATATTAGTTTGGAGGTATTACAAAAAATCAAGGCCTTAGGCATTAGTGATGGCTCTTTGTCCAATCCAGATCCAACCGTTTATAATGTCACGCCATCAGGTCCCGAACTGGCCTCTCCGGGAGATAATTTTGAGGTAGGTCAAACGAGAGTGAGTATAAAGGGAAATCCTAATTTTGGAGATGTCAGAGTGCTTATGGTTGGGGTTAAAAACAATACTACAGCTACCTATTTATGCGGAAAAGTCTGGTTTAACGAGCTCCGTCTTTCTGATTTGGATAATGAAGGTGGTTGGGCGGCTATTTTGAGTATGGACTCCAATATTGCCGACTTTGCCGACATTAGTGCCACCGGAAGACAGAGTACCGTAGGATTTGGAAGCTTGGAGCAACGACCAAATGAGCGCAGTCGTGAGGATGTCATGCAATATGATGTGGTCACTAATGTGAACCTCGGCCAGCTATTGCCTAAAAAATGGGGAATTCAATTACCGTTCAATTATGCTCAAAGTGAAGAGATGATCACTCCAAAATATGATCAATTCTACAATGATTTAACCTTGGATTCTAGGCTAGATGCTGCTAGTTCTTCAGCTGAAAAAGAACAAATCTTAGAACAGTCGGAAGATTACACCAAACGGAAGAGCATCAACTTTATTGGGGTTAGAAAACAACGGACTGGTGATCAGAAACCTCGTTTTTATGATGTGGAGAATTTGACCTTCAATTATTCGTACAACAAAGTTGACCACCGGGATTTTGAGATTGAACGCGCCCTGGATCAAAATCTTCGAACCGGTGTTAATTACGCCTATAATTTCAATCCAATTACCATTGAGCCGTTCGCTAAGAATGATTCTATTTTTAAAAGCAGATACGCCAAAATCCTGAAAGATTTTAACTTCAACCTGTTGCCTAATAGTTTTACGGTCAATTCGGATATTTTGCGTCAGTTCAACAAGCAGAAATTTAGAGAGGTTGAACTTGGAGGCAGTAATATCGGACTTGAAGAGTTGTTCCGAAGAAACTACAGATTTGATTTTCAATACGCCATAAATTATAAACTTTCAAAATCCTTGAGTTTAAATTTCTCGGCCAATAACACCAATATCGTCCGAAACTATTTCGTTGATGATATTATTAATGGAAAACAGGATCCTACACTGGATATCTGGGATGGATTTTTTGACTTGGGCGATCCAAATATCCAAAACCAACAATTACAACTCAATTATGAAATTCCTCTATATAAGATTCCTACCTTTAGTTTCTTAAAAGCGACCTATTCCTATACGGGCGATTTCCAATGGCAAAAAGGTTCTGATCTGAACAATAATCTGCCATTACTTGATGAAACTACAGGGACCACACAAACCTATAATCTCGGAAACTCAATACAGAATGCCAATACACATAACATCAATTCCACCTTCAACATGGAAACACTTTACAAGTATGTCGGATTGGTAAGAAAGGACGCTAGGAAAACGAGTGCTCAAGGACGAACTGCGGGGCCTCCGGGAATTCAAAGAAGGGGTGAATCAGCCAATAGAGAGAATGAAGTTAAGCCTGTAGATGAATCGAGCGTTGGCACTAAAGTGTTCAATACCTTTGTGGATATCGCCACCATGGTAAAGCGTTTGCAGATTAATTATAGCGAAAATAACGGGACATTTTTACCAGGTTACTTAAGAACACCAGGATTTATCGGTACGCTTAAACCAACTTTTGGCTATACTTTTGGAAGCCAGAGTGATATTAGAGACATGGTGGCAAGAAATGGATGGTTGACGGTCTATCCTGATTTCAACCAACAATATACGGAAGTAGCCAACCGTAGCTTGGATGTATCGGCCAATATTGAAGTCATCAAAGATTTGAAAATCGATTTGATTGGTAGTAGAATGTATTCTGAAAATACCAATGAAAACTTTAATGCAATAGATTCCAATGGTGATGGATTGAGTGATGTTTACAATTCATTGATTACCAATTCCTTTGGTAATTTCAATATTTCAACCTCACTTATAAAAACAGCATTTAGCCCAAGTGACGAGACACAGTCGGCTGCTTTTGATGATTTTAGGGCCAATCGATTAGTGGTAGCCAGACGTTTGGCCCGTAATTTTTATGGCAACGATACGTATCCTGTAGATACCGAAGGTTATCCTGTTGGGTATGGTAAAAATAATCAGGCGGTTTTATTGCCAGCCTTTTTATCTGCTTATCAAGGATCTGATGCAGGTAGTGTAAGCTTGAGTGCATTTAGGGATATTCCAATTCCAAATTGGACTTTAAAATATACTGGTTTAATGCGCTTAAAGTGGTTTAAGGACAAATTCAAGCGTTTTTCTGTAACTCATGGCTACCGCTCTGGGTACACCATCAACCAGTTCCGTACCAATCTGGATTATGACGAAAGCAACCCGGCCGAACTTGATCAGGGAGGAAACTTTAAGAACAAAACTTTATTTAGCAATATTAACTTAGAAGAACAATTCAGTCCGTTGATGAAATTGGACTTTGAGATGCAGAATTCGGTAAAAATTATGGCTGAAATTAAAAAAGATAGAATTCTGTCTTTAAGTTTTGACAATAATTTGTTGACAGAAATAAAAGGAAACGAATATATTTTAGGATTGGGATATCGAATCAAGAATGTTAGAATCCGATCTAAAATGGCTGGTCCTACCCAAATTATTACTGCCGATTTGAATATGATGGCCGATATTTCAGTGCGTGATAACAAAACCATCATTAGATATCTTGATTTAGAGGATAATCAAGTAACCTCAGGACAAACGATATGGAGCCTGAAATATAAGGCAGATTATGCTTTCAGTAAAAACCTGACCGGTATCTTCTATTTTGATTATACGTTTTCTGATTATGCCATCTCAACCGCATTCCCACAAACAACAATCAGATCAGGGATTACCTTGCGATATAATTTCGGGAATTAATTTTGATTAAAGGATTTTAAAAAAGTACATTTGCTTCACTCTTAAATTTATTACAAATGAATATACCAGCACAATTAAAGTATACAAAAGACCATGAATGGATTAGTATTGATGGGGATGTTGCAACTGTAGGAATTACAGATTTTGCTCAGGGCGAATTAGGTGATATTGTCTATGTAGAAGTGGAAACTTTAGATGAGACTTTAGAACGAGATGAGATTTTTGGCACCGTTGAGGCTGTAAAAACAGTTTCTGATTTATTCTTACCGCTTTCAGGTGAAATAATAGAGTTCAATACTGTTCTTGAAGACGAGCCGGAAAAAGTGAATTCAGATCCTTATGGCGAAGGTTGGATGATTAAAATAAAGATTTCAGATCCTTCCGAGGTGGAAAATTTGCTTTCAGCTGATGCCTATAAAAAGGTGATAGGTGCGTAAATCTTGGGCATTGGCCATATTGGTGGTTTACGCCATAGTATTATTGATATTAAGCTTGGTAAGTACTGTTGGCTTTGAAACCCTTGGGTCATCTTTTGATGATAAAATCAATCATTTTGGGGCCTATTTCCTTTTGACCATATTGATTTTGAATTATATCAATACGTTAAACCTAAAAAAGGGCCTTTTTTATGCCTTGATTATTGCCTCAATCTATGGGATTATAATGGAAGTCCTTCAGAAATATTTGACCAATGCGAGAATGTTTGATGTTTATGATATGATTGCGAATGCTTTTGGTGCAATTATTGCAGTACTCTTTGTAACTATCTATAGAAAGTTAAAGTTAAAATAAATTAATCCCTTGCTTTTTTAACAAATTATTGGTTATTTTAGCATTCCTTAAACACTCAAAGCATATGGAACCGAAAAAAAATGTGAAAGCAGACGTTGGTAGAAATAGTTCTATCTATTTTGCCGTTGGTCTCGCTTTAATGTTATTGCTGACCAATTTGGCCATCAATTACAAAACTTACGATAAATCGGATATTGATATTGGAATGATTAATATGGACGATGAATTGGAAGAAGAAATTCCAATTACTGAACAGTTACAGACGCCACCACCACCACCGCCACCGCCACCAGTAGCACCGGAGGAGATTGAGATTGTCGAAGATGAAGAAGAGGTTGAGGAAACTGTTATTGAATCTTCAGAAACAAATCAAGAAGAAGAAATCGCTAAAGTTGAAGACGTTTTCGTTGAAGAAGCTCCTGAAGAGGATATTGAGGTACCATTTGCCGTAATTGAAAATGTACCTGTGTTCCCAGGTTGTGAAAAGGAAGTCGGCAATAATGCGAAGAAGCAATGTATGTCTGATAAGATAGCTGAATTTGTGAATAAAAAGTTTAATGTCGATTTGGCTTCAGAACTTGGTCTTTCAGGTAGACAGCGAATTAATGTGATCTTTAAAATAGATAAGTCTGGAAATATCACAAACGTTCAAGCAAGAGCACCACATCCAGGACTAGAGAAAGAAGCACAACGTGTTATTGGATTGCTTCCTAAAATGTTGCCTGGAAAACAACGTGGTAAAGCGGTAACCGTACCGTATTCTTTACCTATACTTTTCCAAGTGCAAGATTAATATTTGAATCTTAACAAAATAAAACCCTGAGGTGAAAGCTTCGGGGTTTCGTGTTTTTACGCTTCTTTGAAGCAGTCGGAATTTCCTCGAGGGGAGTATTGGGACAGAACTTAAAAATCCCGTCTAAACAATTTAGGCGGGATTTTCGTTTTTGGTACGTTTGTTGTGATTTTATGATATTATTAACACTCTCAATACGTATATTATGAAGCATTTAACAAAATCAAGCGAAATTGCTGGTCAGAGCAAGGTTCGCAGTGTGAATTCACACAAACATGATGCAAATTTACAAAAGAATTCAACGCTTTATTTCCAGATAGGCCTGATTCTTTGTTTGCTGTTTACCTATGGGCTCTTTGAAATGAAGTTCGTAGCAAAAACCTATGATTTGGCTCAAGTCGAGCCCAGGGATAAGGTTGTTGAAGTGATGCCGATCAACTTTAAATTGGAAAAAGAAGTATTTGAAAAGAAAACTGAACTCAATATTGATGTTCTCACCAAGGATCCGATTATTGAAGATGATGATTTTGTTGAGACCTTACCAACACAGCTTTTGACCGAGAGCCCAACCTTATCGGCGGACCCATTGGATATTCAGGATATCGTTATTTATGAGAGGGATGATAGTGATGATTTAGATTTAAAGATCTTTAGTACTATAGGTGTTGAAATAGCGCCTATTTACCCTGGCTGTGAATCTGAAAAGAATAATGAAGGGCGCTTAAAATGCATGTCCGATAAATTATCAAATCTTGTGCAAAAGAAATTTGATAAAGATATGGCCTCAGAACTTGGGCTATCAGGAGTTCAAAAAATAGCCGTCGTTTTTAAAATTGATAAGCATGGAAGTGTAACAGATATACAAACACGAGCACCTCGTCCTGAATTGGAGAGGGAAGCCCAAAGGATTGTGGAACAAATTCCAACGATGATTCCCGGTAAACAAAGAGAACGGCCTGTTACGGTCCAATACGTATTGCCCATTATTTTTAAAGTAAACTAGTAAAATATCGTTTGTTTTATTAAAACCGCTATCCGTTCTGATAGCGGTTTTTTAGTGGGCTAATTTTGAAAAAAACAGTATCTTTCGCCAGTTAAAAAGCTTGTAGCCATCTATGAAGAACTTCTTCTTAATTGTTTTCGTCAGTTTTCAGCTCAATAGTTTATCCCAAAATATTGAAATTTACGAAAAACCTCCTGTGTTTGTAGGTTGTGAAGAACAGTCTATTGATGTTTTAAAAACTTGCTTCAACAACAAGCTTAACCAATTTATATTTGAAAACTTTAAAGTCTCTCAAGAAGCTTTTCAGGACGGCTATAAAGGAGATGTGAAAGTGCTTTTTGAAGTTGATAAAGAAGGCCATATAAGTGTGGTTTACGTGGATGCCATTTATGATGTTTTAAAGGAAGAAACGAAACGCGTATTTCAATCTCTGCCGAAAATTCGGCCTGGAACTTATAATGGAAAACCAACATTTTATCAATATTCTTTGACCATTAAAATTCCCTTGGTTGATCCTGAAAACATAAAGAATACTGCTCCCGAAGAAACAGCAAGCCTTAAAAAGTTTGTTGATCTCAACGAGATTGTATCTAACGAGTTTGATAGCATAACCAAGAACATCGTCAAATATCAAGGTCTTGAATATAGTAGCCAGTTAAACATTCCCTTCACCCATCAATACTATTCTCGGTTTGATGCCAACATGAATGGTTTGGGAACAAACAGTCATACCGCATCGAAACCATTTGTATATGAGGATGTTGCTCAATATTATGATTTTAAAGCGGAAAAGGAATCCCTAAAAATGGGCTCGGACGGCTGGTGGGGCAGAAAACTGTGGGATGAGCATTTAGTCCAAATTCAGGGTGAAGATTATTGGTTTTCCATTGATCCTGTTTTTGATTTGCAGGTGGGTAAGGATACTGATGCCGATTTCAACACCACTTTCAACAATACCAGAGGGATATATATTCAGGGCGGCTTGGGCAAAAAGTTCAGTTTTTCTACGTCCGTCTTCGAAAGTCAAGGAAGATTTGCCCAATATTACAACCAATATGCCGAAAGTTTAAAAGCATTTGGTCCTGATCCTGCCATTGTTCCAGGAAGGGGGATAGGGAAACGATTTAAGGACGATGCCTATGATTATCCAGTTGCTGAAGCCTATTTGTCCTATGCACCAGCAAAATTCATAAATTTTCAATTTGGACATGGCAAGAATTTTATAGGAGATGGCTATCGTTCGCTCTTTCAAAGTGATGTGGCTTCCCCGCAGACTTTTTTGAAATTAAACACCAAATTTTGGAAAATAAAATACACCAGTACATGGATGTGGCTCCGTGACGTCCGCGATGCTGTAGTTGAAGACAAGGCTTTCTTGACCAAATATATGGCCAATCATTATTTGAGTTGGAATGTGTCCAAACGACTCAATATTGGTCTTTTCGAATCCGTAATGTGGACCGATACCAATGGTAGAGGTTTTGATATTAATTATCTCAACCCCATCATCTTTTTTAGAGCTATTGAATTTGAAGCTGGGCAAGGGTCGGGGAATGCTGTTTTGGGAGCGTCGGCAAAATACAAATGGAATAATAAGGTCAATTTATACGGGCAATTTATCTTGGATGAATTTTCGTTAAGCGATGTTAAGGCAGGAGACAAAAGTTGGAAGAATAAATTCGGATATCAGTTGGGAGCCAAATATTACGATGCCTTCAAAGTTGATAATCTAATGTTACAGTTGGAATATAACCAGGTAAGGCCTTATACATATTCGCACAATACCATTGTCAATAATTATGGACATTTCAATCAACCCATGGCTCATTTATGGGGAGCCAACTTTAGGGAATTCATTGTAATTGGACATTATAATTACGAAAGATGGTTTGCCGATGCCAAATTTATTTTTGGAACTCGGGGTCTGGATTTTAATGATGGGATAGATAATTTCAGTTATGGAGGCGATATTTATAGAAATTATAATGAACGTCCTTTTGACAAGCACGTGAAGATTGGTCAGGGTAACAAGACCAAAACCTTTAATGCCGAATTGCAAGCGGGCTATATTATTAATCCGGTGAGTCATTTAAAGGTATTTACCAACATCAGTTTTAGAAACTTTAATCCAGAAGCCACTACAGAAACTACATTTAAATCAAGTTCCACCTGGTTTAATCTCGGTATCAAGACAGATCTGTTCAATTGGTATTTTGACAATTAAGAATTCCTGCGCAGGCAGGAATCTCCTTTACATCGGCATCATCTTCCAGTCATATACTTTTTTTAATAGGATGGTGAGGCGATATGAGTCGTTC
>NZ_JALKAU010000074.1:0-32767 GCF_023015735.1 Gelidibacter sp. F63206 | reverse complement strand
TTGAGTTCTGGGGTTCATAGAATTTTTTAAGCGTATCTTAAAGATTGGTTTCAGTTTTCGGATATTTTTTTAAGGATTAAATTGCCATCAGGCAAGATATCCCCAAGTCATCTCTGAAGTTGATGAACTTTTAAAAGTATTTATTGGGATTCATAATAGAAGTGAATTACAAGAAAAAAATTAGGGTTTACAGATAGGAGAAATTTCAGAAGGAATTATTTAAATCTGTAAATAGAGATGGGGCTAATATCACTTACGATTCCTGATAAACCTATCAGCCAAAAGTATTATTTAACAAAGAAGGGGGGAAGCATTTAATCAACTATGACACCGTGGTTACTTCGGTTCGATTTGTGCCAGTGATTTCGGTTTCATAGTGCCAGGCATTTCGGTTCAAACTGTGCCACTTTTGCCTGTTTGGTAAAAGTCTATATCGGTTCGATTTGTGCCACATTTAGATTTGGCCCACTGTACCGACTTTGAAAGATCAAGTATTAATTACCTTATCGCTTAAAAGTATGCGATATGGCCAACACACTTGATCCAATGGACTTAAAACAAATCATTTCCCTATATATTGATGGGTTCAGCAACCGTAAAATAGGTGCTACCCTGGGAATATCCCGCAACACGGTAAACAATTATGTGCGGCTGTTCAAGGCCAGTACCCGTTCTCTCGAAGAACTGTTGGCCAGTGACAATGTAGCCCTTGAGGCGCTCTTCCCTTCCAGTACCACCATAGCCAATCCCCGCTATGAGGAGCTCATGCTGTATTTTGACGGTATCAATAAGGCACGGAACCATCCCGGGTTTACCTTTCTGTTCCACTATCAGGAATATGTACAGACTGCCAAGGAACCCTACAGTTATACCCAGTTCATGGAGGATTACAACCGCAAACACGCAAAGGTCAAGGGCTCGATGAAACTGGAACATGATCCGGGCAATGAGATGTACATCGACTTCGCGGGCAAGAAGCTGCATATTGTGGACCGGTCCACTGGGGAGCTCATCGCGGTGGAAGTCTTCGTGGCCATCCTGCCCAACAGCCAGTACACCTATGTGGAAGCCTGCCATAGCCAAAAGAGAGCAGATTTCATTACCTGCTGCGGTCATGCCCTGGAGTTTTATGGAGGCGTTCCCAAGGCCATCGTCTCCGATAATTTAAAGTCGGCCGTAACCCGTGCCAGTCGCTATGAGGCAGATATCAACCGCAGTTTCAAGAACTTTGCCAGGCACTACAACTGTGTGATCAACCCGACCCGTGGCTATTCCCCGCAGAACAAGGCCCTTGTGGAGAATGCGGTCCATCTTGCCTACCAGCGCATCTATTATCCTTTGCGCAATATGACCTTCTTCTCCCTGGAGGAGCTCAACAAAGAGATCCGCAAGCTGTTGACGGCCTATAACAACCTACTGTTCAAAAGAAAGCAGGCCAGCCGCCTAGAGCTCTTCCAGTCCATAGAAAAGGGCCATTTAAAATCACTCCCGACAAGTCCCTACCAGCTTAAGGACTATTGCCGTGCCAAGGTGCAGAAGATGGGATATGAGTACTTCTTGGCCGACAAAAGCTATTATAGTGTACCCTACCGCTACATAGGCCAACCGACCCAGATCCATTATACCACCACCACAGTGGAAGTGTATTACAACCAACAGCGGATAGCCCTGCACAAGCGCAATCCCAGAAAGGGAAACTACAACACCGATCGCGACCACCTGAGCAGTACCCATCAATATTATATGGACTGGAGCCCCGAGTTTTTTAAAAAGAAAGCTGCCCTGCACGGGAAAAATGTAGAGGCCTGTATCGATACAATTATTGCCTCTGGGGATTATCCCGAGATCGGCTACAAACGTGCCATGGGACTTATCCAGTTGCACAGGGCCTATGGCTCACAACGTCTGGACAGCGCATGCAAAAGGGCCATACAGGCAGATGCGGTCGCATACCAGCGCATCAAGAACATCCTGAAGAACAACTTGGATCAGTCTTCCCTGTTCTACCAAGACATAGAAGAGGACAGACCCCATATCCCCGTGCATGAGAATCTTAGGGGAGCTTCGGCATATCAATAAATAAATAAAAATTTAATCAATAAACTCTATAATTATGAACAACAATCAAACTGTTGAAAAACTAAAACAAATGCGACTGGGTGCCATGGCAGACCTACACCTGCAGCATATCAAGGAAAACCGCGCAACAGATCTTACGCCCGATGAATACCTGGCACTGCTCACGGACCATCAATGGGAAGACCATAAGGACCGAAAGATCCAAAGGCTCCTCAGGCAGGCAACCTTCCGGGGGCAGGCAGCCCTGGCAGAAGTAGACTACATCCAACAGCGCATTCTGGACAAGAACATGTTCCTTCGCCTGGGGTGCCTTGATTTTATAAAACGAAAAGAGAACATCATTATACCTGCTTCAGATTCATCTGTCCACAAGATGCCGAACAAGTTTTAACGCTTATTACTTTAATGGATAGTGCAGGGTAAACTTCTTTTATTGGTAAGAGCGTTAAACATAAATTATCTTCTGTACGTTTCCATTGCGCAAAGTATATTCCGCATAGGTTCTATTAAAATGTAAGATCAAAGCAGGGCTATAAAGATTTAGAGAGAGATTTAGGTTTAGATAAATCGAAATTGACATACTAATAGTTTGTGTTTTGGAAATAATTTAAACTATCAATTGGCTTCATTCTTTAACTTTCAACTTTACGTGGAGGAGTTAATTGAAATTTCAAGAACCATTCAGCCCATTGCCACTCCATTTCTCGTAAAGCTTCATTGCGGGCAAAGCGCTTCATTAAAAAAGTCTTGGACCCAATTCCAAAGTTTGGGGTTTTCCGTATAAAGATTCGGTCAGTATTTTTATAATCATTTCTCGCAATTGAGATTTGTCAACTTTGAAATGGCGTCCGCTTGGCCAAGAACTCATTCATCCATTTCTTCACAAAGTTTAAAATTTTGCTCGAGAATGACGGCATAACGGATCGTTCTCCTTTTTTGTGGATTCTAACTTGGTTTAAATATTGGTTTGCTAATGAAATCACTAAACATTCAATTTTTGAAATGTTTATGTTTCTTTTAATCCACCAAAGGAGAGAAGATAAATTAGGATTAAATGTAAACACCAAGGATCTACTCCGGAACCAAATCGATCAAAAATGATGTGGTTCTTTTTGAGGATAGTTGGTCTATTTAAGAATTTTGTTGAAAGGAAAGTCTGAAAAGTAAAGTGTAGCAGAATGAAATTATTGAAAACTTTAATGTCTGTTCAATATGGGTTAAACTTCACTAAAACTACACGGTATTAAAGATGAGCGAAATGACTATAATTCTTCAAGCAATCAATATATTCATACGATTTAAGTGTTCATGCATGAACAGAGATGAAAATTGAACAGGACATACTGTTTTAGGAAGTTTTTTTTCCAACAATTAATTTATGCCATTTAAGTTTACTATTTAATTGAATATGGTAGTTTTTGATTCACCTACGCGTCTATGGGGCCCCCAAAAAGTTATAGTTTTTTCAGAAGGTGGATCGCCAAAATAGGAAGGAAATAAATATGAATAATTAAGCGTTAGAGTTGCCTCTGTTTTATCGCTATTCACGGTATAATCATAGTTATTGGAATTTCTTATTAGAAATAATGAGCCATTGGATGGTATGACGATGGTTTCCGTTATATTTTCCCCAGTGATTATTAAAATATCATTTCTATCATATTCTTCTTGGTTTAGTGATATGAATTTTGGAGCATTTTCCGCAACTACATCAATAAAATAGCTCGATTTTATCTCAGTCGAATTTGTTTTATATACCAATCTATAGTTGTTGTAAGTAGGTACGTTTTCAGGAATTTTTGTATATATGTTAAAGTATGTGACCCGCTCTTCAGAATTATAATTATCGGTCTTTAATACTGGTAGGGGATACTTATTTAAACCATCAAATAGAAAAAATTCAGCTCCTGCTTCGTCTGGGGATATAAATTGGCCAGAAATCATCATGGTAGCCCTGATATAGTAACCTGCGGTGTTTTGATCTCGCAGTTTAGGCATATTGGCGAATATGATATACTCTTTTTGAACTCCATTTTCTGACGTCACAGTATATGTGACTGGGTGTTCGAAATTTTGGGCAATTGAAGGATCAGGTGAAATAGTGGCGTATTGAGAAATAGATATAGTCGGAATAAGAGCACTTTTATCTAGTGATCCCGTGTTAAAATCGATAATATTTGAATCTTGATTAATTTCTGCCTCAATAGTATCATTATCGATTTGAACTGAAAAGGAAATGATATCATTTTCAGTACTTAGCGGTCTATTGTTGACAATAACCCTATAAACGCTTGAGGTTCCATTTTCGGCATATACAGTATAGGCTACTTCATTATTGAAATTTTGAGCATCATTTTCAGATGGTGATATTCTAGCTTTGTCAGAATATTCTATTATCGGCTTTAATCCCATGAGCTCAGCTCCTGCCAATTCAAAACTAATAGTTTTATTTAATTGATCAATAACACCATTTAAAACCTCACCATTTATCGTAAGTTTAAAGAAAGTAATTATGTTTTCTGAACTTAAAACAGCAGGAACATCGGGTTCATTATCATTTGAACATGAGAAAAGTACAAATATCATCAAAGCTATGGTGGCAATTTTCTTTATCATTGATTTCTTTATGAAGTTTTTTAATTTTTCAGGCCGTGGGAACTAGGGTAAATTACAGTATCACTGTTTCCAAGAACAATTGTTGGTGACCTTATAATAAATGCTTTAGTTTTTAACATCCATTTTAAAGCCCCCGTACTGGCATTAACAGCGTGGAAGTTTTTATCCCAATCACCAATGTAAACAGTGTCCTCAAAAACAATTGGAGAGGTGGTTGTATTGTGGGGTAGAGAATAGGTCCAATTCATACTGCCATCATTTGCACTTAAACATACCAATCCACCGCTACCATTATTGGAAAACCCAAAATAAATTTGGTCATTATACACAAAGGGTGATGACTCTATATTTCCAATACTTCTGTCATGTTTCCATTTAATCGTTCCATTCTCTTTATCAATACCATATAAGGTATTGTAAGTAGCAGCAATAATGGTGTTTTTGTAAATGGTTGGGGAGGCATAAAACTTATCATAAAATCCTGGACTTATAACACTTTCAGCTAACTCTAAGGTCCAAGCTAAGGCACCGTTGTTCTTGTTAAATGAATAAAAACGCCCCTTGTTATCACCAAAATAAATATTATTTTCAACTATTAATGGGTTTGTCTCTATTTTTGTCACTCCTGATGTGCCTCGGCTATCAATACGAAAGCTCCAATCAGTTGTTCCTGAATCTTTATTGAGTGCATAAAGATTGTCATCGTTAGTACTAGAAACATATATTTTTGACTCACCTATAGCTAATGAGGCATAATATCTCAGAAAGCTACGTTCCCATAATTTAGTTTTACCATCTGCAGTAATACAATGTAAATTTGAGTCTGCATCAAATGCATAAATATTGGTCTTATCAGTAATTATGTTTCTGTATTGCTTATTGTAGTTTATGCTTGGTGTGCTTGTCCAAAGGATTTCACCAGTGAGGATGTCGTGGGCATTAATTCCATTTTGGCCAGTAAAGATGACATTTTTGTCTGCGGTATGAGCTTCGACAAAGGAGTTTTCAGATTCCCATAGAATTTGGTCCGTTATCAAATCATATGCCGTTAAGTTGCCAGCAGAGTCAGCAAAGAAGAGTATTTTACTTTGAGGGCTATTAAAGGTGAATTCTAATTCCGAAACCCCTCCATTTTTATCTGTAGCAATAATTCTTCCCACATATTCATTATTATATTGTAAAAAAGATGTACTAATGGATTTAGTCGTTTCTTCTACTAAAATTGAATTAATATATAAACTGTAATATATATTATCGTTGTCGGCATCTTGGACATCATTCCAGTCTATGGTGACTTTTTTCCCATCAAAGTTAACGGATTCTAATTTTAATTCTTGAGGACTTGAATTCTGGGGAAGCGAATCATCATCACTTGAGCATGATATTGTTAGCAGCAAAAGAAGAATCAACCCAATGTTTTTCATAACTATTTAATGTTGTTTATTAAGTTCTTGTAAGTTTAACTCGACCTGGTGTGTCAGGGTTTTTACGTTTTACTGAATTTACTCAACATACGACTATTTTCAGTGGCCGAAAGATATGGGATTAATATAAGTGATGCAAGTTATATGAGTATATGGTTCCTGGTTTCAATAATATATATGAAATGTGCTCATTTTGAATCAAATGGCTGTCAGTTTTTATGTTTTTTTATTGGAATTCCAGTGTGTATATTTAAAATTTAACTCGACTCCAATTTTAAATGTCGTCTGAAAGCTAAAGCTTATTTTCCAATGCCGTTCAGCCCATTGTCACTCCATTCCGCGCCCGCCTGAATGACTTCGACGGGCAGGAAAAGCTCCATTTTGGGCAATGCGCTTCCCTGAAAATCTTGGACCCAATTCCAAAGTTTAGGGATTTACCGTATAAATATGTTGTAATAATATGTGGGATATTTCTCGAGATTGATAATAGATCAACTTTGGAATAGCGTCCGCTTAAACAAGTAATCACTATTCCGTTTTCTTCACAAAGTTTAAAATTTAGCTCGAGACGGACTGCATAACCGATCGTGCCTCCCTTTTATAAGTCCTTACTCGATCTAAATTTTGGGTTCGGTTTTCGAAAAGGTAACGGCGATAGGCACTATGGGAAGTAAATTAATGAAGAAATGTTGATGGGCAACTATGTTCCTCTTGTTGCTTTTGATAAGTGGGGGATATAATAAAACTCCGATTTTGCATTTCCAATAAAAAGGAAAACGCTCAGGATATAATAAGTACATTACTTCAAAGAAAACATATCATAATTACGATGCAGCCTGACATTACATTCTGGCTGATTCAGCTGGCGTGCAATGGGGGCACAAGATGGTTCAAGTCGAAAGCAAAACAGATTTCCTGCTCACGTTGATGTGGTTCCAATTGTCAGAATATTGTTATTCCACAATCTTCCACTGGTAATGATCAGTGCATATTTATTTCTTGTTCGGTCATTAGTTTAGGCTTAAAACAGAAAATAATGCCAACGCGTTGTATTTGCCATTCGCATTCAGTGAGTGCCATTGATCTCTGCTGTTATGGTCATGAAAGATAGTTCAATCCAGGAGGATCTGGACACGAGAAAAGTCGATCCACAATACCGTTGTTTTGAAGTAAAAGTAATTGAGTACCATTGGCGGAAAGTACCGACGAAACCCTTAAGGACACAATTGCTGAGGAAAAAATGAACTTTTGGGTGCAAATGAGACTACCGCGAAAAACAACTCTGAAGACCATCAATAGTACGGCCATAAATTTTAAGGAAATCCTTGTTAATGATAGAATGATCGCCAACAGCTACAAACTTCAACTTTAAGACGATCAAGGAATGCTTATTAACAGAATGGCTACAAAATAACTTAGATGCAGTCACTTTCAAAAAAGTACAGCAAAAATAAATATAATTAGATTTCTTATCTGAACAGCATCCGTGGCACAAAATTTTTAAAATTATGTGACATAAACTTTGAGGAATTAACGTTTTATTAAGTTTTTGAGTTATTATGATAGACTTTATCAAAAATTTGCTATGTTCGTAAATCCAAATCGTCATAATTTTCTGACATAAACTAACAAACTATGATCATGACCATTTCTCTAATTATTACGTTGTTGGTGGTTTTAAATTTCCTCCTACTTGCATTCAGCTGCAATAAAACCACAAAAAAGCTATCCATTGAAAATGATTCAATTAAAAGGGTTCCTGCTTTTATCCCGAATCAATTAGAGTCGCATCAACTTGGTCCAATAGAGAGTTAGTTGTAATAAAACATTTGTCTCTACACCAAAGGTCTCTATTCGCGCTTAAATGGCGAAGGATGTCCTGATCTTATAATCGAATAGCTTGAGGAATCAATAAGTTTCGCTTTTTGTTTGGCATAATCTCTGTAAGGAAAGAAAACTACATTCATTTTTGATCACTCACAGATTGGATTGCACAATTACTCCGAAATGCTCGACCTAAAAAAGGGCTTAAATGAGTTCGTTTTTTCTGCATTTATAAAGGTTGTACAACACTTACCATTGAAGTATGATGTGTCTTTATTCAGTTTGTATTTTTTTTAGGTCTAATATTCCGCTAAACTTTTTCTCGTAATTTTCTTTTTCCATAAATGGATAAGTTCTGGTATTATCTATATGTTCTCCTTTCAATAACTGATAAAAGGAATTGTTTGAGTTAGAGCCTTTACTTTTCTTTGTTTTATCTAAATTAAAAATCTTCGTAATTGAATTTGCGAATTTTCTTCTATCTCCAGTTCTAATTTCTGCTATCCATTCTTTCTTCTCTAACTCTAATATTAGTTCGCAAAGTTCTTGTTGGGAGCCATTCCATTCTATGCTTGAACTTTCATTCTGTATATAGATTAGTTTGCTTTCAAAGTTTATATTGTCCGTTGAAATCGTAAGTATACTTAGTCTTTGTTCAATAAATTCAATTAACATTTCTAAAACCAAATCTGAAATTTTCTTATCAAGTCTGATGCTCCAAAATATGTCTATTTGTTTTGTTTGATCCTCTAGGATGCTTTTGTAACGTTTTAAAATGTTGAGTAAAATTTTGACTTCATTATTTACTCCGACGAAATAATGTTGTTTCATCGTATTGGAAAGAAAGTTTTCGTAATTATAAATTAATGAATGTATGAATTCATCAATGAAAATTTCAATGGTTTCTAAATTGTTTTCTGGAATAAACGTCTGTCTTTTGTTTAAAATTTCTTTTTCCTTTTGCGGCGAAACCGCTCGATTCATATCAACCAACTCATAATAAAATTCAAAAAATTCGGTTGCAAAATGTGAAATGCCTATTTCATTAGATGAATTTTCTATAGTTAATGGAAAGTTTTGAAAAGTTAGAGAATAGTGGCTTAAAATTTCTTCTTTTTTAAAGTTATTAAGTGGCATTTTACGTAATAAAGTCACATTAAAGTCTTTTTTACAAAGAATTTGGTTAATATTATTCAGCTGCCTTTCGAAATGAAGCTTATCTATTATCATCTTTTGTTTTTGTGCAAGATAGAGTTTCATAACTTTATTGTCAACTACATCACATTTACGGTAGTTGGTTTAATTCACCATAAGTTTACATTAATGATTTGTTGGGTAGAATTCCCCTAATCTAGTCAATTACATATTTACGCTGGAGGATTCCGCAGAAAATATTCCCAATCTGCGAGGAATAATCTATGTCTTATACACGACTAAAATGCTGTTGTTTTTCTACTTAATTTCTTATTAAGTTGTTTGTTATTGACTTTAGAGAATGAAAAATTTACACTTTCAGATTTATGTTCTTCTGCGGCTTTATGCTATCTTCATAGTTTTCAATATTTTTAGCAGTCTAATTATTTTCAATTTCCTGTAAAATCAACCTGACATCTTCGCAGATTTGAATGTTACCCATTGAAAGTTGGTCAATATCTCTTTTTTGAAATCCGAGAATATATAGATGATCATTTTATGACTCTTGTATTAACTCCCGGTTTTCCAAACAATTCAGTTTCAACCAGACAGGATTTAAGTAAATCTTATCTCAAATTATTTAAATAAGTCCTCTCCAATTCAAAGTTTTTGATAATTTATTTTTGTTCAATTATTTTCCATTCAAATAAAAAATGTATCTTTATTTCGCTGTCATACAGCATAATGATTTTATATAGTTATCCATTGTTGACTTTCGCTGATAACTGTATCCATCTTAATTTTGCATTTTGGAAATTATAAATTTCCTTATGGGCAATTGGCTCCCGATATATCAGGATTAGCTAGATTGTATGAAGTTTTGTCCTGAGGTATCGGGACGAAATGGAATAGCAAGAGGGTAACGGGCAAAGCCACGTTACGTATTCCTTTTCGCAAATAAACCATTGAATTTCAAGCACTTGAAAATTAATGGATTATATAAATTTCTTCTATTTGCGTCAAATGCCCTCAAACAGCCTGTAAACAGGGATGGATTTACGTCAAACACAAAAAAAAGCGAAAGAAAATGGATTCATTCATCACTATCAGGTTCAAAAGGAAAACCGCTAAACGTTTTCAAGAATTTTCAAAAAAGCACTTCAAGACCCATACGGAAACAATGGAAGCTATTCTTGATTTTTTCTTCTATAATGAGATATCGCCAAAAGAAAAATTAGGTCCTACTGGACGAACCATAGAAGCCAAGTTACTCAAAAGAATCAATGCAGTAATTGCTATAATGCGAGATGTGGAAAAGACGCAAACCAAACCAACGGTCGCTATGATTCAATCCTTATTTCAAACCGAAGAACCAACAAAAAAACCTTTGATATTGGAAAAGAAATATGCCGAAAAAAATAAGGAAGTACGCTTTCGCGAAATCGAGGCTACGAGATTCACGACCAAAGGGAGAGCGGAGCGGTAAAAGCAAAATCTTAAAAATGAACTTTGAATTATAGACGATGTATATCACAATCACAGCTCAAAAAATGGGAGGTAATTATTCTAAAAGTTCGGCTGATTTTGTGGGTTATCTGGAGAAGGAAAACCAAGGACTGGAACAGCAGGATATGGAGCATTTTTTTAATCAAAATGGCGACGAGATTTCAGCAGAGGAAGTGGTTAGGGAAATTGATGGCAATACGGCAAAACTCGAAAAGCACGAACCACGGTTTTATTCTATTACCGTAAGCCCATCTAAATACGAACTGAAACGGTTGCAGAACCATAGTGAGGATTTGCAAAAATACACCCGTGAGATTATGAAGGATTATGTGGCTTCGTTTAATCGTGAAATCAATGGACGACCGATAACCATAGACGACATAAAGTATTATGCAAAAATTGAACATCAGCGAACATTTAAAGGAACTGACTTTCAGATAAAAGAAAACCAACCGTATGCCACAAAAATACTTCAGCTTAAAACTGAAATCCGAAATGTGCAAGATGGGCGAGCAGAAGGGAATGTGAAAAAATTGGAAAAAGAAATTGTGAAACTCGAAAGAGAAGCACCACACCAACAGAACGGAAAACGAATCGTACAAGGAATGCCAAAGGCAGGAAACCAAAGTCATATCCATATAATTGTGAGCCGTAAGGATGCTTCCAATAAATTCAGCTTGTCCCCAGGAAGTAAATACAAAGCTTCGGACGTTGAATTAAATGGTAAAACGGTAAAACGGGGATTTGATAGAGATGGTTTTTTTACAAAAGCAGAAAAGACTTTTGACAAGACATTTGATTATCAAAGGAACTTCGCAGAAACCTATAAAGCAAGAAAGGAGTTTATCAAAAATCCTAAAATCTATTTTGCGTCGTTGATGAAACTGCCCACCGATGAAAAAGCATTGGCATTCAAAATAATGGGCAAAAGTGGCATCCCGATGATGCCGAGTATTCCCGTTTCACAGGCACAATTGGCAATGAAAATTTTTAATAGACTACGACGTGGGGCAGAAGTGGCCATTAAATCGAGTTCCATCGGAATCTAATTTGAAATCATGCAAATGGACAATCTCGTAACTGTACTTTTTATTATTGGTTTGGCCAGCAGTGTTTTCTATGGAATATTTCGGATAAGCAGATATGCATTTGTCGTCAATTTTCTATTGATTAGCGCTTTTGTATATTATTTAATTGAACAATTACCATTGGTGCAAGTAGCACTTTATTTTGTTTGTCCTCTGATTTAATTAATATAGGGATGTATGTTTTCTTGCATAAAACGGACAAACCTAAAAATGGGAATGCCAAATATCAGGTCAATTTTGCCACTACAAAAGGTAACTTTAAACTGGACAACATCAAACGTGGTGCATCAATCATTGGTTCTGCCGGAAGCGGAAAGACCGAGAGTGTGGTCTATGGATTCCTGAAACACTTCCAAAAAGAAGGTTTTTGCGGAATTATCCACGATTACAAAGATTTTGAATTGACCGAAATGGCGTATCCGCTTTTTAAGGATAGCGATATTCCGTTTAAGGTCATTTTCTTTGATGAAATCACATAGTGAAATAAAAGCTGCGAAATAATTTGATTTTTTCATAACGGAACAGTTTAGATTTTTGATTGTTTTCGTTAATGGAAATATACATATATTTGTTTATAAATCATTGATAATAAAATGTTTATGAATAAAATAATATTTGATTCCATTTGAATTCCTTTACTATTATTTGGTGTTAAATTTTATGGGATTTCGTATACTGCTTGTTGATAACCTGAAAAATGAAAATGAAAAAAGTGCTCCAAAACGTCAGTTTTGTCATTTTGCTTCTAAAAATGTGTTTCATTTTTGGACAGGAATCGGCAACTCAAAAAATAATAATTATAGATGTTGGACACGGTGGAAAAGACTCGGGTGCCATCGGAATAAATGGCATCCAGGAAAAGGATGTTGTACTCGATATTGCAAATGCTATTTTAAGGCTAAATAATGAAATGGAAAATCCGCTCGATATCTATTTGACCAGATATAGTGATACGCTTATTTTGTTGTCGGATAGAACAAAACTGACGAAGGCATTGAAAGCTGATTTGTTTGTATCGTTACATTGTAATCATTCTTATAATCCGAATGCGAGAGGTGTTGAAGTTTATGTTGCAGATGCAACACCCAAATATTCAAATGATGCCACATGGTTTGCTTTTCAGTTGCAAGCTGCACTAAATCAAAACTTGGGTTTTGAGAGTAGGGGTGTTAAGTTTTCTAATTTTCAGGTGTTGCGAGAGACTTTAATTTATTGCCCTTCTGTATTGATAGAATTGGGGTTCCTCACGAATATTGAAGAGGCACGTTGGTTTTTGATATTGAAAAATATAAAAATCGCCGCTCTGTCTGTTTTACAGCCAATATTTAATTATTTAAATCGGGAGCGGTTATGAAAGAATTATACGTCAAACTAATTAGGATATTAAAAAAGATTATTGCAATAGTTATGACAAATAAAAATTGTTGATTAATTTACTGTATATCCGTTTTCACTCATAATCCCGTTATATTGGCAATTACAAGCCTATCGAAGATTTTCTCACCAAAATATCTACGATTGAGCTTGTAAACAAATTCGTTGAGATATAACTGTAGATATTTTCTCTTTATCTTGTGATAATTGCCCACAAAATTGCGCTTGGCATTGCTGATTGCTATGTGCACCCACTTCAATGTCTCCTTCGTTGTTTGTTCGCTTGATTTCTCGCTGATGTGCAGTTCCACGTAATCAGCAATGTTGACATATGATGTGCTCTGGTCCGTAAAGACAATGGTCTGTTCTTGGGCAATTGCGTTCAGGAGTGTTTGATCTGTACCATCCGCTTTATGGTCTTCCAGCACTTTTGCCTTGAAGTAACGGCATTGCCGTTCAACCTTTCCCGTGTCCAGATCCTCAAGGATCGTACTCTCTGCCATCACCATCACATTGGACTTCGTCTTGCTTCCCCGACCTGATTTTTGTGTCCTATGCTCATTTTCGGAAGCCTCTATGGTAAAATAGCCCTCATCCATTTCGATCATTCCCTCCAAGGTATATCTGTCATCCCTCTTTCCCATTGCTTTGCGCAGTTTATGGACCATCGCCCAAACAGGCTCGTAACGTTTTAGGCCCAACTGGCGCTGTATCTCTTTGGAAGAAAAGCCCTTTTTGGTGGCCGTAAGCAAAAACATGGTCTTGTACCAGGTAAGAAAGGACAGATTTGAACTCTGCATGATCGTGCCGCTGCGAAGGGAAGTCCTGCTCCTGCATTTTTTGCATTCGTAGCTCCACTGGCTCTTTATCCAATAATGCTCTGTATGGGAACAATTTTTGCAGGCGACACCAATCTTATCCCGCTCTTCTTTAAAATGCATGCGGCATGCTTCTTCACTGCTGAATTCGGCCGAAAAACTAAAAATATTCATACCTTTATTTTTTGTCTAAAATACTCAAAATTTATCATTATTAGTGATTGCGGATATACAAAATTAATTTTCTTCAAGTTTATTCATCTCTGTAATAGTAGATCTTTTTCGATAATATTCATTATATTCATAACATACGCGACCTCTAACGATACCTGGATGTATTTTATGTTTTTTCGAGAACTCTAAAATAATGTCATCGTTAAACTCTTCATTTAATGTTATGAAGTCGCTCCAAGTATTTTGTTCAATTAAGTTGTTTCTTGCATAATTGTTAGCTTCGAATTCTACAATTTCTGTATTTGAACTGTTAATGAAAAACTCCTCATTTTTTAATTCTGGTCTATCTGGATGGGTAAGGTGTTCGAAAACATGACCCAATTCATGGAATAACGTAAAAGCAAAGTTATCAAGTCTTTTGTACTTCAAAGAAAGAACTATAGTTGGATTATTTTCAGAAATGAAGGACTTTCCATCCGCGGGGGTTTGAGGTGGACGATTTAATGTAAAAAATATAATTCCATACTTATTCAGTATTTTCTTTGTTTCATTGATTACATTTTCATTTTCATAAAAGCACTTCTTTAATTCTTTCAATAAAAGTCGTTCGTTAGAACGTTTGAAGCTAGGAACATTTTCTTGTTTCGCTTTATATTTTGCCATCAAAGACCACGCGATTACATTGTTTTTATTTTCGGAGAATTTAGATGACTTTCTAAAATATGTTGGATTAAATTCATTCACTCTTTTTTTAAGGCTACTATAGTCACTTACATCATAAATTTCAAATATTTTGTTAAGATCGTCTGAAGTGTTAATACCTATATTTTGTTTCTTAAAAAAGGGCAAAGGAACAATTCCTCCTTCTTCAATGTCATTCCATTCTTTAATCGACTTTGTCTTTTTAATTACATCTTTGTCATTTTGAGCTTGATATAAATTAAATTTCATTTGTTCCGTTAGCCAGAAATTAGCATCCTTAAATCCTGCTGATTCAAGTGCTATGGCTATGTGAACATTAATGTTTCTATTACCCTTTAATATGTTGTTAAGTAAAGAATGAGCTACGTCAATTCTTGAGGCTAAATCTCGTTGGCTCAAGTTCCTTTCATTCAGCATATTATCAAGCAAGATACCTGGGTGAACGATTTTATTTGGCATAAAAGGTTTTTATTTATAAAAGTATACAAATATAGTTATTAACTCCTTGTTATCAATTAATTGTTAATAACTTTCTTTGTGTTTTGTTGATAAGAATTGAAGACTTTATATAATTTGGAAGTAGTTTTAACTTAAAAATGATTTATGTTTGTTTGATAATTAATAAATTTGATTTGTTTAAAATAATATTTAACAAAAATGTTATCAAGTAAATTAAATTAACGATATTATTTAATATCTTTGTAAAGTATAATTAAAAATAAGAGTTGACATGAAATGAAAAAATCCAATCTGTTGTTAGAGCAACAGATTGGATTAAGAATTTTTAGGAATAATTTTGTCTTAGTCTGGTAAACTAATCTTCAAAAGGCTTGTCACCTAAATTGAAGGATTCCTTTTTGTTTTATAATGTTATAACAAATGTATAGTTTTTAAAATTCTAATACAAGGGTCTTAACATAATATTTACCTGAATAGTTCTAACTCAAACTGTTTTTAAAATGTAGAGTTGAGTCAAATTATGTTAAAATAAAAACTATATATTATGTATAAATTTAAAATTAATAATGAAAGATTTGAATCCAGCAAATCGAAAATAACTGGACGTGAATTATTGTCTGTTGCACAATTATATCCTGCGGAGGATTATGAGTTGCTATACAAAATCAATGAGAAAGGCTTTACTCCTATTCAATTAGAGGAAATAGTTGATCTAAAAACAGCAGGTATTGAAGGTTTTGAGGCTAAACCTTATAAAAATCTGAAAATAAGGGTTGATGATAAGCAATATGATGTAGAATATTGTTTTATGACTCCTATTGAGATAATGGAAGTGGCTGGCATTAATCCTAAGCAATTCTATTTGACTGAGATTCGCAAGGGTGACATAGAAGTATCGTTCAAAGACGATGTTGAACATAAAATAGCAATTACGAAGAATTCTTGCTTTATTTCATGTGGAATCGAGGAGGTTATTAATTGTGTAATTGTTAATAGTAAACCAAAAGATTGGTTGAAAAGCACTATCTTTTTTGAAGAAGTTGTAATGCTTGCTTATGGCAAGATTTCTACTAATCCAAATGTGATTTATACTGTTAATTACATTAATGGTGTCCCGAGTAAACCAGAGGGCAGTATGCTTAAAGGTGATATTGTTTCAGTAAAAAATAAAATGATATTTAATGTTACAGAAACAAACAAATCATAGTCTTGGTATTAAAAAACTTCGTAACGATGATTATGAGGTAGAGATAGTTGGAAACTTTCTCTTAATACATAGCGTTCCTTATTTGAATGCTAATAGGGAATTGGTTTATGGCACGTTGGTTTCCAGCGTGTCAACTCCAATACCTGATACTCATGTTGTTTATTTTATTGGAGAAATACCATGTGGTATTGACGGTAAGCCAATGAATCAGTTAATTAACAGTAGTCATAGACATGATTTGGGAAATGGAATTATTATAGATCATATATTTTCTCATAAACCAAACCCAATGTATCCTACATATTACGAGAAAATGGTAACTTATGTAAAGATTCTTTGTGGACAAGCTCAACATTATTTTCCAGATGCAACGGCCAAGACTGGTAGAGTAATAGAGACAAAGCAAGAAGATTCAGTTTTACATTACAGTAATACTAACTCTTCCAGAGCAGAAATAGATGTTGTCAATGAAAAACTATCTGGTATAAGGATCGGAATTGTTGGTTTGGGAGGTACTGGTTCTTTTATTCTAGATAAAGTAGCAAAAACCTTAGTAGGTGAAATTCATCTGTTTGATGGAGATAGGTTTAAACAACATAATGCCTTTAGAGCACCTGGTGCAACTACAAAGGAGAGAATTGACTTAAATGATTTTAAGGTTGATTATTTTACAGAAGTTTATTCACAAATACATAGGAAAATAATTCCTCATTCGGTCTACATAAATGAAACTAATTTAGGTTTATTAAATAAATTAGATTTTGTTTTTATTGCTATTGATATTGGTGAAATTAAAAAGATGGTTTTTAAGAAATTAGAAGACTTAAATATTCCGTTTATTGATTGTGGACTCGGTATTGAAAGAGAAGGGAATGAGTTGATGGGTATTGTGAGAACGACATTAAGTACTCCTGAAGAAAGAGGACATGTTTACAATGGTTTAGTAAGCTTTTCCAATGGTGAGGATGATGATTACAAAACAAACATTCAGATAGGAGATTTGAATAATCTGAACGCTATTTTTGCTGTGATCAAGTGGAAGAAATACTATGGATTCTACAATGATCAAAGATTAGAGTATAATAGTAATTATTCGGTTAATGTAAATACCATTTTTAATAATGAAGTTTAAATATCAATTTGTTGAGTTCATGCCAGATGTCATTCAAGAGCGTGTTATTTATATTTCATTAGAATACAAATCAGTAATTCATAAATGTGCTTGTGGGTGTGGTGAAGAGGTCAATACACCATTACATCCAACAGGCTGGAAAATGATCTACAATGGTGAAGATATTAGTTTAAAGCCATCTGTTGGCAATTGGAGTTTTGATTGTAAATCACATTATTGGATTATCAATAGCAAGGTTGAATGGTCATTGAAATGGTCTGATGAAACTATTCTTAGAGTCAGAAGGGATGAAGATATTACAAGACAAGAGTATTACAGAAATAAAAGTTCACAAATATTAGTGAATGACTCCAATGAATTGAAGGATCCGCTGGTTTCAAAACCAATAAAAACGAATTGGATTCAAAAATTCCTCTTTTGGAAGTAGATTCGAAACCCCAGTCGAAAGAGTGGGGTTATTTTTGATATAATTAAGTTTAATCGTTTTTTTAAGGAATACTCTGAGATTAATCAGGTTGGAGCAGTGAATTATACTCTTTTATCTATAGCCTTCTCATCAAACGCAATCAAATTAAACAATTCCCGCATTCTGCTCCGCACCCGGTGGCCATAGTGTTCTTCAAGTTCATCAGCACCAAGATTGGTGGTGGCGTGGGTTTTGACTTTCTGTTTGGTGTCCAGAAAAAGTTCATATCTGGACAATAATACTTCACCCATTACATTGAGGTCTTTACCATAGAATCGGCCCATAGGCTCTACGCCCAGATCATCAAAACAATAGGACTTGCTGTTCCCATAATCTTCAACCGTTTTGAAGCCAAGATGATTAAAGCTAAACGCGACATTACGGGAAGGAATGACTTCGTAAGGCCGTTGCATCGGTACGATAAATCGCAAGAGTTTCATCAGAGTGGTCTTTCCACATCCCACAGGTCCGGAAAGAAGAATGCCCTTATGTATGTCAATATCGTTCTTTTGACAATAGTCCCTGTCCTTGATAAAATAATGGCACAGCTTGCGGATGACGCGAAGATCCTCGTCGTAAATTTTAAAATGGTTACCAAACAGTAATTTCCCTTTGACATCCAGGTAGGTCAGGATGAGATCAAAATCATAGACCACCGTTTTGCCATCAAAGGTGCCAATGGAGTATTCCACATCATCTTCAACAATTTTACAGGGGTTGTCCATAATCTTTGTATTTGGTGGTTTTTAAGTTGTCCTTAAATTGGGACGGTGGCTTTGTGTTTGCTTTACTTTCTTTTTTGAATAACTCAGCTCTGTCCATCCAGTGCTTGGCAAGAGCGCGCCAATCGCGAATGGTGTTGCCATCACTTGTTTTCCAGTTTCGGTCTTGGTAATGCTCAAAGAATTTTTTTCCTTCATCAGCATGACCACCTTTTTCAACAAAAAAATCAATAACGGCCTGCCAGCCCTTTGGTTGTTTATTATTGTTTATTTGTTTGTTACTGTTTATAGTAGATCCCATTGTAAGTCCGCTGGTGGGACCATACCGTCCCAAACCAGGTTCAGTCTTGGGACGGTACCGTTCCGCAATCTGTTCCAATAGGGGACTGTACTGTCCCGAAGTAGGTTCATTCTCGGGACGCTCGCATCCCGTAACCGGTTCAATGTTGGGACTGTTTTGATCCTGAACCGTTTCATCCTCGGTCCAGAAAACTGACATCTTTATTTTGCTGCCCTTATAGGGACTGTTGGATGGATAATACGAGAGATATTCCCATTTATCGAGATCTCTCAAGCACCGATGATATGAGGATTTTGAGCCTATTTTTGATGCGGTCATCAGATCTCTTCGGTTCACACTGAACTCCTTCGCAAATCGGTTGCAGTTCCATTCTTGGAACAATGCCAAATAAAGACTGATATGGGTGGGCTTTAGGCGGTCATCCAAAAAGAACTTTTCAAAAGCCGCATTGAGTAGCTTTATGTAATTCATCTTCTACGAGTTTAAACCGTGCTGTACACGGTTGGCGGTCATCACATTTTGTATTTCTTGGGAATCGTAGTAGATAATGCCCCCAATTTTTGTGTAGGGCAACGTGCCATTGATGCGAAGATTCTGTAATGTTCCTGGACTTACTTGCAGCAAATCCATGACCTCAGAAGATTTGAGGTATCTTTTTAATTGCCCTTTAGATTGTTTGGCTAAAAGGGTTTTAATAGCATCGAGCAATTCCATTTTGAATTCCCGAAGATCGTCGGTGGTAATAATACTTGTCGGCATAATAAAAGGGTTTTAGAGAAAGGGACCATCGTATTAATTTCAGATAATTTGACAGCCCCTGACTTGATTTGACTTTCGTTATGCAAATTTGATCGCTTTTATTGTCAAAGCATCAATAGTCCATCCAGAGGTGGGAGATATTTATTGTCATAGAATTTGACGTGTTTTATTGGATGAAGAAAAAGAAGCACAGGATTTCTGCCTTCAAACGGTATCAAAAGCTATGCGGAAAGCGATGGATTAATTTTTCCCAAGTTGGGATGACCTATGGATTATTCGTCTGAATCTTCGAACCGTCTGTTCAGGGAGTCCGTCAGTTTGTCCATAAATTTAGTTTTACTCGATTTTCGAGCTCTGATTTCTATAAAAGTGTGGTAGTAGTTGCTTAGTTCAATATTGAACATCTGCTCAAATACTGAAGCCAGTTCTTTGATGTCCGCCGTACCACTATTAATTGCGCCACTACTATGTAGGGCGTAGATCAATTCAATTAATTCGGTTTTGTTTCCCGTCCAAAATAGTTTTGACGATGTGTTTTTCATTGTATTTTGGTAAACACTGTTATTTCTTTCTGATTTTTCAATTTCCTGTTGTAAACATCCACGAAAGAATGGTACGACTCAGTGGGCGATCGGAGATCGGTCTTGCCCCTCGTAAAATATTCCGTATCCAGGGTGGTGGCACCTCTACGATAATAATGGTAGAAATCCAGATTGTCATTAAAATAGACCTGCAGTTTGTTAATATGGGCACTGAGATATTTGATCTGGAATTTAGAACTGCTCCTGGGACGTTTACTTTCAATATTGAACAGTTTAACATAATAGATGAGTTTGCTGAAAATTTGGGGTTTAATATGTTTGAAAAAGCTGATTTCCTCTTCAGGGTTATTGAACCCCATTTCCAATACTTTTTGGCGCAATAGCTTAATGAATTTTTCAGTTGTTGAAATGCCGTGCTCTGCTTTATATAAAACATCTTCTGTTCGGAACTCCATAATATCCAGGTGCATCTTGTATTCCGATATTAATTCTTGGTATTTCATTTCCTGTAAACCAAGATCTTTGTTTATTTACACTCTAACAATCCCATAAGTTCCAGGTTATGATTTTCTATTGGCAATATCCAAAAATTGTTGTGTTTGATTTTTGACATATTATCTATTTTATTAAACATAGAATTTAATGTCTTTTGTGCGATATTGGAGGGTGGAAGAGCGCCATAATCCGTTTTAGGCAAATTTTACTCCGTTTTGGGCTAAGATTAATCCCTAAAAGTCAATTGCTGCTCCGTTTTGGACAAAAGTGTCTAATTTAATTTCTTTAACTTTATACTGAAGAAACCAGTTTTTTAATAATTGAGATCATATTTATTGAAAATGAATATGCGACCTATACAATTAAGGATGGTATCTTTCATGTTGAATATAAAAATGTCACTTCGGACTTGTCTGCGGCTGTCAGCATTGTTGAAGATAGGTTCACCCTACAGGAGGGGCAGAGCATTCCTGTATTGTGCGATATACGTAAAATAAGAGAGATCAATAAAACAGCGCGTATCTATTTATCAATAGAAGGCTCGTCGTTTATTAAAGCCGTGGCATTTATAGTTTAGGCCCCTGTTTCAGATATGTTTTCAAAATTTTATTTACGCACGAGTAAACCACCAATACCTACAATGGTCTTTGATTTGATAAGCGAAGCTTTATTGTTTTTACAAAAATATAAGTGATAATTGGGATAAATATCTAAAAATAAATAGTTTATTATGGGAGAATTTGACAAACAACGGGTAAGGAATGTTCATAATATGATATTGGAAATGGCCTCAGGTAATTTTCATTATCAGATAGAGCGTTCTTCAAAGGATGATGATCTCGAGTCAATCATTGTGGGGTTGAATATGTTAGCTGAAGAAATTGAGGCTAACATGGTCCATCAGGGTTTTGCTAATGCCAATACAACCATCATGGATATTGTAAAGATGGGTTTCATATTGGATGAGAATGGAGTCGTTGAAATGGTCAACGGTCAAGCAGGTAAAATGCTCTCTCTGCCAGTGGATAATATCGTAGGAAAATTGTTTGAAGATTTTCTGACAGATGATTCGAAGACCATCTGGAAAAGCAAATGGAAAAGCATAATCAAGAAACCAAAGCTTGAAGGTTCTATCCATTTGATCTTTAAGCGCAAAAATAATTTTGAGGTTCCCAAAGTTGTGCATTTTGCCACCTTTAGACACAGGGCAAATGAAAGCAGGAAACTATTGATCACCGTGGTTCAACATTCCTATTATCAGAAAAAGTTGAAATCGGAATTAAAGAAAAGGGTCATTAACGGAAAATACCAACGGGTGTTAAATGATACAAGTTTACTATCCAGAAAAAATAAAATGGTGTTGACCTATGGAGATATCCAAAAGATTAGAGCTGCACATAATATCATTTTCAACAATCCCCAAACCGATTTTCCATCACAGAAGGATTTTGCCCTTCAATTGGGAACGAATGAGTTCAAGTTGAAGTATGGCTTTAAAGAGCTCTATGGGACCACAATCCATAAATTCATCATACAAGAGCGACTCCGAAAAGCGCAGGTAATGATACAGTATACGGACCTCCCCTTTAAAACTATTGCGCACAAGTCGGGGTTTAAGAGCCAATCCCATTTTTCAAGATTATTTAAGCAAAGCTTTGGATACACCACAAAAGAATTGAGAAAGAACACCATCTCCAAGGGTAAATCATAGGGTTTCTGGAAATTAATCCCGATTAGGCAAATACTTTCACGTTTTCGTATAATTTTAGTTTGGAACTTTACCATATCAAATCAAATGATATGTTAGTTCCAAGATCTCTTCGTGAAAAAACACCCTTGATTGTCAGTCTGCTGTTCATTGTGTTATTTGTGTATGCAACAGTGAGCAAGCTATTAGATTTTGAAAATTTTCAGATGCAGATCGGACAATCTCCAATATTGAGTGCTTTTACGGCATTTGTATCTTATGGTGTGCTCCTTTTGGAAACCCTTGCGACAGTTTTGCTCTCCATTGCAGCCACTAGACGTTTGGGCCTTTATCTTGCCCTAACCTTGATGGTACTGTTCAGTCTTTATATCTTTATCATATTGAATTATAGCCCTTTCGTGCCATGCTCCTGTGGCGGGGTTCTGGAGCGCATGAGCTGGAGCCAGCATTTGCTCTTCAACCTTCTTTTTGTAATGTTTGCAGCAATTGCGCTATATGTATCCACCAAACGGTATAAAAAAATAACCGTATGGATGCTCTGTATAATTTTGGCCTGCTCACTAACTATGGTGCTTCTATTCAGGGCCTCCGAGACCATAACCCATGAACGGAACAATTTTATAAGACGCTTTCCGCAGCACAGGGTCACCTTGAAAAATTCGCTGGACCTTGGCCTGAATTCCTATAAGGTTGCTGGAATTGACAGTACACATATCTACCTTACCAATACCACGGGGCCCTTGCATATCAAAGTGCTGGACCATAGCCTTGAGATCCAACGGGAATCAACAATAACGTTGTTGGATGGGGATATGTTATTTAGGTCGCCTAAGGTTAGGGTGGTGGCTCCGTATTTCTATTTTATGGATGGCAACATCCCGATCATCTTTAGGGGTATGACCTTGGACTGGAAGGTCAAGACGCAGGAGAGTGTACAGGGCTATTTTTTAAAAATTGTGCCAACGGAACACAACAAATTTGTAATGGTTGCTCGTGAGAGTAGGACCAATGAGAATGTGCTAGGCCTGATGAAAACAGGTGATACTCCTGGCTTGGTACTGTCCAGGGAACTATTGGTTAAGCAGGTGGACGGTGTCTTTGACACGGACGGCATGCTCCTGTACAACAGGCAGCTTGATAGGATCATCTATACCTATTATTATAGGAACCAATTTATTGTTGCGAATGGTAATCTTAAACTGGATTATAGGGGAAAGACCATAGATACCATAAGTAAGGCGGTGTTGGAAGTAAGCAATACTGTCTCGGGGTTGGTGCGCAAACTATCTGCCCCACCCATGTTGGTGAACAGGAATACGGCCACTTATGGCAACCATCTTTTTGTGCAGTCAAAGGTCATGGGGCTCTATGAACCAGAATCGTCTTGGAAGCGCAATTCGGTGATCGATATCTATGACCTTACCAATGGATCCTATGTATTTAGTTTTTATGTCACAAATGTGTCCGGGGAAAGCCTATCAGAATTTTATGTTCAGGGCAAACTGTTGGTGAGCTTGATTGGAAACCATATCAGGGCTTATAAATTGGATTTTGAGTTAGACAGATAAGCCCCTATAGACATACTACGTAGTTCAGGACAAGCCGAAAACCTGTCAATAGAGTAGGCGTAATTTTTAAATTTTTATTATTATGAAAACACAATTTAGAAAATTGATGATGCCCATGGCCTTTGCACTGGTTGCAGCCATAGGCGCCTTTGCGACCGGCAACGGTGCGCACGATGGCACGGCCCTTGCTGATAGGCAGGGGTTCCAGAAAGTTGGGGACTCGTGTATCCCAACAAAAACGGAATGTTCCACAATCGAGGTGCCGTTCCTTTGTACGGACGGTGTCAACACCCTGTATGACTTTAACGGGACCTCCTGTCCGGATGTCCTTTACCAGAAAATGGATTAAGGAAGGGTGATTAAAAGTTCAATGCCGGGAATGTAGTTTCCGGCATTGTCCATTTCTTACAATCCCATTTCTTCTGGAATCGGGATTTTTTTCAGGTAATAATCGAACCAGGCCTTTGTTTTTAGGGTCAGGTCCTTCTGGAACTTTGGCGTGGTTATGGCATGGCCCTCACCTGGGTACAGGAGCAACGTATGTTCTTTTTTAAGGCTCCTTAGTGCCAAGTGCAGTTTCATGCTTTCCTGGGGATCTACCTGCGTGTCCCTTGTTCCCGTGACGCTCATTAAAGGGGTTGTAATATTTTCGGCATAAGTGATCGGAGAATTCTCTACAAAGCCTTGAAAATCATCGTAAAGTGATGCTCCCATCCGTTTTTGGTGCGTCTGGTAGCGCCACATGTTTGAACGTGTTCCCTTCTCAAGGAATAGGGAATTTCCGACCAGATCGACATAGCCACAGCCAGAAACGGCAGCGGCAAATGTATTGGACTGGGATACGATAAAGACAGTTTGGTAACCGCCAAAGGAATACCCGATGAGCCCAATATGATCTTTGTCCACAACTCCCATGTCCACCGCTTTTTTAACGGCCGCCTCCACACAATCCACTGCCGAAGGACCGGGCTCTCCATCTTGATAGGTAATATCGGGGTAGAGTACCAAATACCCGTCTGTGGTATAGATGGTCGGGCAAAAGCCATTGGTGTTGTAGACCGTAGGATTAAAATAGTTATGGAAGTATTGGGATTGCGTTTCATAGATATTGACCACCATGGGGTATTGCCGCCCTTCTATGTACCCCGCTGGGTAATGGAGCACGCCCTGGAGCTGATCCCCAGCGCTGTTGGAATAGGCGATGAGCTCCGTTTTGCCCCAGCCATAGTTTTCCTGTTGCGTATTGGTCCTTACCAAACTTTCACTATTAAAATTCACGTCCATGTAGAGGAGCTGTGGAGAGAGGTCTGCACGTTGTAGGGTATAGATGAAGTTCTCGCTGTCTACCGCCTTTTTAAGGTGTGCCAGTTTAGCCTTTTCCATTACCATTTTTTTGAGCCTCCCTTTTGAGGTATATCTGTAATAGCCCATGGACTTGTCGTTTAGGTCAAAGCTTTCAATGACGAGACCATCCCCAAGGTCAAAGTTTAGGCCAATGGGATCATAAAGACTGAATTGCCTTTTTTTCCTATTGAGATCCGTGACCACCCTATAGCGTATATTTTGGGACTTGCCATCTGTGAGCAGTATCTGTTCTCTGCCGTTCGGAGAGAGCAGCCATATATCATATTCGGAATGGACGATGAGAAATTTACTGTCCGTAGTCCATCCCGCCACCCCATGGGAAGGTTGTTCCGCGCCGGGATAGCTCTTCTGTTCCAGATCATTGATGTTGGGAGAGAGCAGCACATGGTGACCCGTCGTGAAATCAAAACCCCACCACTGTCCGTTTTTGTAATAGTTGATATACCGACTGTTTGGGGATGCCCCAAGGAACCCTGTCTTGTAGGATTGGTGTCCAACAATGAACTCGCGATTTCCCGTTACCAGATCCATGACCCAAAGATCAGTTGGACCATAAGATTCTGGTTGTGGTTCATAGCGGTGCGGATCAAAGACGATAGCCTTTTTTTTGTCCGCTGTCAGGTAGGCACCATAGCGTTCATTGTCCATGATTTTAAGGAGACGGTCTGTTTTGGGAAACCAGCTCGATAGCTTTGGCCTGGCCTTGGGGTTTCCCTCCAAAAGGTTCCTTGGGTATTCCAACCTGTCTGTGCTGCGCCACACCTGTACCCCCTCTTCAGAAAGGTTTGATTCTTGCTCGCCCTTAAGGTAAAAGATGAGGTTTTCATTGTCAGGTGCAATGGCCAATGGGGTAAAGGAACGGTTGTACAGGATGGTCTTTCCAGAGACAGGGCTGGAGGGACTGGTTGGGTCAAGGATAAAATGCCCTGTGGTATGTGCAAGGTCCTTTATGAAATGGATCCTGTGATTGGGTGCCTTGGCCCCAATTTCAATGAGCTCTTCCAGAAAGGCCAGCGCATCACTGTCCTGGTTCCAGACCAGATGCTTACGGGGCAATGGGTCATTTCTAAATAATACTTTAGCCCCACGTCCACGCCCGGGATTTAACAAGGCCACTGTATTGTCGTTGAGGATATAGGCCACTTTGTTACCATTGGGACTGACTGTGTATTCCTTTATCATGCCTATGTTGGTCGTCCTTCCCGATGCCAGTTCCAGGATTACGAGTTCTTTGCCTTTCTCCATCACCTTCTCGAAAAGCACAAATTTGGAGTTGCCCATAAACTGGCCTGAGATGGCCTTATTCCAAACCATTTGTTCGCCCTTTGCAAGGTCCATCAGAACCATGGAATTGGGCTTAAAGACCAGAGCCCATTTTTCATCACCGCCGAAGCGGACCTTGTTGCCTTGGGGAAAGGTATGGATCTTTTCGGTTTTAGTACCCTTGACAAAAAGTGTGTCGATACCGCCATTATAGGTCAATCTATAGGATAGCCATGTCCCTTGGACGGATAGGTCTCCCGCAACAAGGGTGCTCCATCGGTCGTAGTCTTCCATGGTAAGTTCCAATTTTGCCTGCTTTTGGCAATGTGCCATGGAAGCACTGAGGAGCCAGAGGAGTAGAAATGCTTTTAGTGCCATAGTCTTAAATTTCAATATCCTGTATTTTGTGGCTCCAAGTTTGGGTTGAGCAGAAGTTCCGATTCTGGAAGGGGAAACAATAGATTTTTAGGCCCCCATGCCGGTTTTATGGGTGATAATGCCGCCTCTGCCATCCCCTTTCTTTTGAGGTCCAACCAGCGGTGGCCAAATTCTGTAAAGAGCTCCAGCTTTCTCTCCTGTTGTATGTCGGCGAGCAGTTCTGTTGTTGTCTCGGCAGTGGAGTCTTCAAGGCCTGCTCTGTTCCTGATGGTATTGAGGTCCTGTTTGGCGCCATCAATGTCCCCAATATTGGCACGGGCCTCCGCCCTTATCAGGAGCTGTTCCTCCAGGCGCAAGACAATGGAATATTCCTCTGATACGCCCGTATTCTCTGTCAGTTTATATTTGTAGGGGTGGTACCAGACCTGTGAGCCGTCCGTCACACTTTTGATCCAATGTTGCCTTCGCAGATCGTTTTCTGTAAAGCTTGACACCAGCTCCTGATTGAGCGATGCAATGGCAGGTGGGCCACTTGAAAAACTGAAGATCTTTCCCTGCAACGTATTAGCCCCTGAAACTCCAGGATGCAGTTGCCAAATGGTGGCGGTGCTGCCCTTTAGGAAAACTGCGTCAAGATTGCTCTCAACGGCATAAAGGGCGGTTTGCCCAATTACGTCAGCGGCATACATCTCCGCCAGGGACCAGTGTTCCAAATACAGGTGCACCCTTGCCAAGAGTGCCCGTACCACAGCCTTGTTTGCCCGTACCCTGTTTTGGGCAGGATATTCATAAGTCAGTTTTAGATCGGCTTCCTCCAGATCGCTGATGATATTCGCCATGACTTCACTTGAAGGCAGCCTCTTCGCCTGGGCGTTGTTCTGGTAATCCGTTGTGGTGATGTAGGGGATGTCGCCAAACAGGTTGACCAGATAGAAGTGGAGGATTGCCCGAATGAAAAGCGTCTCTCCCTGTAATTGATGGGTAGCGCTTTCGGGGATTTCTGGGGAGTTTTCAAGTCCCTCCAATAGGGCATTTGCTGCATAGATCTGTGCGTAGCTATTGCTCCACAGGTCCGCTATGTAAGTATTTGAAGGTATTACGCTGTTGGAATAGAAACTTTCAAGGGCCGAGGTGCCCGTGCCGTAATATTTCAGCTCATCGGCATAGAGCCCGAGGACCATACTGGTTCCATCAGTATTTCCCGTCAATACCCCACCGTTCCTTAGGCGTGCATAAAGGTCAGAGAGGGCTGCTGTGGCCGTGGTTTGGTCTTCATATACCGCGGGTCCCGTGAGCTGTGATTCTGGGAGGTCGACCTCAATGAACTTATCGCATCCCACGAGCAATAGGCCAAGGATGATTGTAACCATAAAACTTATAGTAAATTTTGTCTTCATAACATTAAAAATTAAAGATTGTACCCATAGTCAATTGTCTCAACGGGGGCAGGAATGTCAGGGATTGGTTCTCTGGATCTGCTCCCTTATAATTGGTGATTGTCCATAGGTTTTGGCCCTGTAGATAGATGCTTCCAGTAACAGAACCGAGCAGTTTTTTAGGAAAGTTATAGGTCATACTGAGGCTTTTCAGTCTGACATATGAAGCATCTGAAATGGCAGCATTACTGGTCCTGTGTCTGAAATAGGCACTAAAGACCTGAGAGTTCAGTCCCGTTGTATAACGCTGGATCTCGGCGTTCTCTCCATTGGCGGGCCAATGGTCCAAAACCTCAATAGGCATGTTGGTCATAGTCCCTGGAAGATTGGATGAGTAAATGTAATTGTGGCCATCCTGTCTGACAAACTGGAACAAAAAGTCGAGCTCCCAGTTTTTATAGGTGATGCGGTTGTTGAGGCCACCGAACCATTGTGGGGACACGTCACTGATATATTGGCGGTCTGCCGAGGTGATCAGGCCGTCATCATTGTAGTCCTCAAACTGATAGATGCCCGAGTCTGCGTCAATGCCAGTAAAATGATAACCCTTGATGATATCCACTGGTTCCCCGATGACATAGGTGTTGGCATAGGTGGAGCCTTCCAGACCATCAAAGCGCAGCAGTTTGTTATTGGGGATGGTCAGGTTGGCCGTGGTGCTCCATGAGAAGGCCTTCTTGTCGATGTTGAGCGTGCGCAGTTCCAATTCAAGGCCCCTGTTGCGTATCACGGCATCCAAATTGGCCTGTATATTGTTAAAGCCCGTAGTTGCGGGAAGGGGGATACCGACCAGTTGGTTGGAGGAACGGTTGTTGTACCATGCCGAACTTAAGAATACTCTGTCCCTGAAGAGTCCCAGTTCTATAGCGAGCTCTACCTTGGTGTTGGTTTCCCACCCAAAGTTTGGACTGAAGAGCCTGGTGGGCTGTAGGCCGGCCACCCCATTATAGAGGTTGTTGCTTATGGAATAGGTATCCAAAAACTGGTAGTCCCCAATCTGGTCACTGCCAGTGGTGCCGTAGCTGCCTCGAAGTTTTCCAAAGCTCAAAAAGGAGGATTTATCGAGAAATTTTTCTCTTGAAAAAATCCATGCCGCTCCTATGGCTCCAAAATTAGCAAACCTGTTTTTTGGACCGAACCTGCTGGAACCGTCGCGCCTGCCGGTGATGTTGGCAATGTACCTATCTTTAAACCTGTAGTTGACCCTCCCGAACACCGCTTGGTACCTGTACTCTGAAAGCTGATCTGACAGTATTTGAACGATGGTGGCGGCCCCGATACTGTTGATCAGGCCGTTGCTCGAAAAGCCCGTGCCCCTTTGGGTCAGGATATCTGAACTTTCCGATTGGAAGGTAGTGCCCAACAACACTTCCAGCTCATGGTCCTGCCATTTATGTTTCCAGTTGAGCTGTGGCTCTACGATCCATGAGTTTCTTTTACCGCTGTTCAACGTAAGAATGGAACTCCTGCTACTAACCCCATAGACCGGATTGTAGACCGTAGAGGGGAGGGTACGGGCCTCATCAAGGTTCAAATCGTTGTAGCCCAAACTTGTCTTGAGTTCTAAATTTGGTGCCACACTATAGCTGAGGACCGCATTGGCAATTAGGTTTTTAGACTGGTTGCTGTATTTGCCCAGGCCATTGGCCAAAGGATTTTCAAAGGTGCCATTTTCCCAATTGAGGTTGCCGTTTCCATCATAGAGGTCGGGCGCATTGGGGGCGAGACGATAGGCCTGTGCCGTAAGGTCATTAGCCTGGATGGTGCTCTTGTTATTGGCATAGTTTAGGTTAAGGTCTACCTTGAACTTGTCATTGGAGGAGCGGTGGGAAACGGAACTTTGTACGGCAGCCTGGCTGTAAGTGTCATCACCGGGAAACACGGTAGACTCCGTCCTGTAGGTGCCGCTCAACAGGAAGGTGGTATTTCCGTTGCCCCCTGACACGCCCGCCCGTAAATTTTTAATGTATGACGTACCACCGATAAGTTCCTTTGCCCAATCGGTATTTTTGGTTGGGCTCCACGCACCGTTGATATCATATGCATTGGCCGGGTAGGCCGTGACCCCATCATTAGCATAGGCCTCACGCCGCATTGCCAGATACTGCGCTGTATCCATCATGTCCATTGTGGCCGTTGCCTTGCCCAAGCTTGTAAAAGCTTGCAGGTTAAAGGATGTCTTTTCCGAAGTGCCACTCTTGGTGGTAATAAGCACCACACCATTGGCACCACGTGAGCCATAAATGGCGGTGGCATCGGCATCTTTTAGTACTTCAATGCTCTCTATATCTGACGGGTTGATGCTGTTAAGGGGGCTGGTTGCACTGGCCAACAGTCCACTCGATGTTAATGAACTGCCCAAGGACTGTGAATTGTACGGCACTCCATTGACAATATATAGGGGCGCATTACCATTGTTGCGCAAACTGTTGATCCCCCTTATCTGAATGTTGAAGCCGCCCCCGGGAATTCCTGAATTTTGGGTGATGTTGACTCCGGCCATGCGTCCTTGCATTGCAGCCAACGGATTGCTTATGGGTTGTTTCTGAATCTCCTTAGCCGTAATCCGCGCAATACTCCCCGTTTTCTCCCTATCGGTAGTGGTGTAGTAGCCGGCATTAATTTGTACTTCGCCCAAGGCGGTTGCATCTTCTTGCAGTGAAACATTTATGTTTGTACGGTTTTGAATGGGAATGGTAAGCGTTGTATATCCCAAATATGAGATTTGAAGCGTATCAGTTGGTCTGGCAGTAATAGTATAATGCCCATCAAAGTCTGTTACCACACCGTTTGTAGTGTTTTTAATAATAACATTTGCGCCAGATATGGGCAGGTTGCCGTCAGTAACCTCGCCAGAGACTAACAGGTCCTGGGCAGAAAGGGTCATGGAAATACTAAGTAAGAAGAGACAGCAGACAAAAATACGCCGCCACCTTACTGATTTATGATTTTTTGTCATAGTTTTGTAATGGTTAAAGTGATAGATTAATTTTAACTTTTGGCCTGCTCCAATGTCGTGGTAAACTGGGAGCGGGCTTTTTTTATGCCGTTTTATGTTGTTACAGCATCGGTGATTTTTTATAGTTATTATATCATAGGCAACAGGTTTTAATAGGGAAGAGGGGCCACTGAGTTGTTAGCAAAATCCGGTAAACAGTAGCCCTTTCCCAAAGACTAATTCTAGCTGTTCGATTTGTTGATTTAGTCGCAATATTTTGGTCTTTTCACGATCTGTAGTGTTGTAGTAGCCGGTATTGATGACCATCCCATACACGTTTGGGGTATCATGCTCTAATACATGGTTGATATTACGCTTTCCGTAAAGTGCATTTTCCATGGCTTTACAGCACATGTAGTTTCCGTTAAGGGCAGTGACGGTGCCACGTTTGGTGTCGTTCACTATTGGAGTGGCCCCCGCCACTACCAATCCAAGTACCTCTGTTATGGTCCTGTAAGCTCCATTTCGTTGGATGGATTTATTTGTGAAAAACGCAAGCGCCGTTGTGTTTTTGGCTATTAGTGGGGGATAAGAAGCGGCGATTGCCACTGAAAAGAAACACAATAGAAGGCGCCTACGTTTGGTTATATGTTTTAATGTCATAAATTTGTCAGATTAATTGTTATAATTGATTTAATTTGACCTCCTGAACGATTGTGCCAACATTTGTAGGGAGGTTTTTTTGTGAAAACTATAGGTGCATGGGCTCCATTTTTTTTAAAGTTAAATTGGGAAGTTGCCGCATATGGTTTGGTGCATAGCGGCAGCTATCCCAAAGACTAATTCTAACTGTTCGCTATGTGGCACTGTCTTTTATAGTGCTGCCATGTTCTTAGGGATTTAGAGTTTGCAATTGGCGATAGCGAGGTTTTTGTTGCAAACTCCAGTTGTAGCGTATCTCAATGATGAGGTTTAGGCTTGGTCACAATTGATTTTTCATGCGTGTTTTGGTTTTAAATTGTTAGTCCTGTTTTATAAACGCCTGTGCTGTCCTCTGATTAAGGTAAAACCTCAAAATATTTGGAAAACGTTAAGATTGATGCTACTTTTAAACTGTCGATTATTAAAATGAGCATCAATCTGGGTTTCTTCCAAAAAAAGGGAAACCTAAGGCGGTTTTGGATTTTGTAATGTTTGGGCTTAATACTCCCTAACATTGCATTACCTGTTGTAAGTATGATTTTTTTTGAAGCCGTTTTCCTGTCGGAACGTAGTGGGGAGCTACTGGC
>NZ_JALKAU010000073.1:0-23702 GCF_023015735.1 Gelidibacter sp. F63206 | reverse complement strand
ATACTTGGAATATTGATGTCGCCGATAATGTCGTCCACAACTTCATCGGTGGCTTCAGCACGAAAATTATTTTCGATATAAATGCCCTCGCTGCCATCCTGAAGATCGTAGGCTTTGAGCTTGGTTGGTTGGTGTTGGATATTTTCGATGTTGATCATTGCGCGATTGGGTTGGAAATTGATGAACCCAAAAACAAGGGTATTTTTTGGCACTTGCTTGTTATTGATCACTGCAGCTTTGGTAAGCCGCATTCGCAATCGGCTATTGGTTTTCACGACCTGATCGCCATCGACAACGACATGGATGGTTTCATCGGTAGTACCAATCACTGAATTGTCATCAGGTTTGGGTGACGCAGCAAAGAACAATTGATGTTCCAGGCCCAGTTCCTTGGCTTCAATCTTCTGTTCTCTTTTTATTTCTGTAGAATCTATTTCTTGTACTTTTTTGGTTTCTGGCTTTCTTTCTCCAAGAACCTGATAGGACCGTTCAGAATAGTTGATTTTCCCTGCGGAATAGATGCTATCCACAATCCGCTCTTTTTCTCGTTCGGGTAAGTCCCGATCATAAAAGCCCAGGGAGTCCATCAGTTTTTCATCATAAATACTGGGCGCATTGGTTTCTCGAACGTCCTTCAGATCGTTGAGGGCATCCAATTTGGATTTATACTGTTTCTGGGTTTCTTCCAGGGGAGGTACCAACGTCTGCTTTAAATGTTCACTTTCACTTTTGCCATCGTCCATAACCATCAGGGTATAGGCCACTAGGAATAAGACAATCACGGCCATTACGGTCGCGAAGACCATTTTATTTTTTTCTATTTTCATTGGAGATTTTTTTTAAGGTGTTTTCAAAATAATCGGTGATCAATAATCCGTGCGGATTGTTCGGGAAGTTCCGGTCAACCAAAATCAGATTGCCAGTGGATACCAATTCATAAGTATCGGTAATCGACCCTCTGTTGATTTCAAAAATGGTGGTGGTCGTAAATCTATGGTTACCGTTGGACTCGGTAATTCTCGAATCGATGCTTTTCACTTTTTGAACCAAGGAATATTGCAGTAAACGATTGTACACCCCATCGGCTTTTTTTTGTCGGTATACATTGTCCACAGAACTATCGCCCAACCACAGTGCTTTTTGTAGATGACGCTCATAATTGCTCGCATCGATATTATAAAAATAGGTATGGAACAATTCCAAATGTGCCAGGGCCTCTACCATGAAGTTCTCTTTTTGGGTGACGAGCTTTAGGGGAATAACACTGCCGTCGGTGTTGATGGCGAAAGCATGGTTGAGGGCATTTTTATGGGTTGTAAAGGCGATCCAAACGGAGAATGTACTAGCCGTAAAGGCACAAACAACAACTGCCAAAACAATAAGTCTATTCAATTTGAGGAGGTTGTAAATGTTCTGATAAGGTGTTTTCATGACATGCTACTTTAATTGTTGAATAATCTGAGAGTGAAGGAGGTGGCCCGCGCATATAGCCTGAATTTTAGAAACACGATAAAGCCTACTGAGCCCAACTGTACCACCGGTGCGAAGAACCCTTGCCCGAAGTCGGTACCGAATAGGTTGGTCCAAAAATTGGTGTTTATTTCGGTGTAAATGGCGTTGATAAAGATGTTGACCAGAAAAAAGGCGGGGACAAGCATATACACTGCAGCATAAAGTTTGAAAAATGAATAGGCAAGCGATCGGAATTTCTCAAATACCGCCAGACTGATGACCAATGGAAAAAATGCCTGCATGATCCCCAAGAGGAAAAATCGTTCCGCTAAAAAAAGTGGATAGATAAACAGGTCAAGAATCCAAAGAATGACACTCAGGATAAAGGCTAAAATCTTGAATCCATACAGCGGGGTTACCAAGGCCTCATAGAGTAATGTCATGGCACTTTTCATCGCATCCATGAGATTGATATCCTCTTCTATCGCAATGTCCTGCAAATGCAAAGGCAGCAGGGCAGGAGCGGTCCCGCGATATTGTGATTCGATCGCCACGAGAATGGCATCAAAGAACCCCAATACCTGAGTTGAAAAGATGACTAATAGGACCACGGCAAAATTCTTGGCGAGTTCACTTGGGCTCAATCCCCAAGTGTACCCATCCTTGTCCACAATACCTTCATTGTATTTTTTTAGAATATTGACCAGAAAAAACAGTACGGCGAGCGTCTTCATACCCGCAATGGTATATTGTGAAAAACTGCTGTTCTGTATGGTCTGGAAAATCGTATCGATATATTCCAGTCCGATTCCTAAAATAATCATACTGATCTTATTTAATATGTGGTGTTTCGATTATTGATTTTGTCCTGCATTTTTCTAAAGGAAATGATGTCTTTGTAGCGCCGAGTTCTAATGCTTATATTGGAAACCATTTCTTTGGATTCTTCCTCTTTTTGTTTCAGTATGTTGGCACGTTCGGCATCGCTCATTTTGAGATAATCACTCGAAAGAATCTGATCAATGAAGTCCATGGTCTCCAATGAATTTTGGACAATGGCATTGAACGATTCGGAGATGCGTGTCATTTCATCTGGCTTTATATAGGGAGAATTGAGAATGGCCCTTAAATCATTCTGCATGACCTGGATCAACCGTTGGTTGTTCCGCCCAATCTCCCTGACGGCATTCATCTGCCGGACCACATTGTTGACGGTCTCGAGATTTTCCTTTTGCTGTTTCAGAAATTCAACGGTCTTTAAAAGCTGTGAGGTCTGTTTGGCCGATTCCACGAGTGATTTTGTCAGACTTATAAAGTTGGTATTGTCGTAAACGGGCATGCCTTGTGCATGGGTTTTAATGCTTAATACCAAGACGATTCCTGTGATGAGAAATTTAATTTTCATTTTATTTTGATTTAGAGGTGAATTCAATGATTGCTTTTTTCATATCGCGATGATTCTCATAGAGAATCATTATTTCTTCATTTTCCTGTCCATCCGTTAAATAGGCCGCATATACCTCCTTTGGAACTTCAAGTCTGAAAATGTTGCTTTCCTTCCCGATCTTGATGAACATCTCCGTATACTTTCGTGGTCCTGAGAAATTGTTCTTGATGGATTTCAATTGGTTCAGGTCGTGACTGGATAGGTTGAGCCTTTTGACCAGCTCGGCGTAGCCTTTCTCATTGTTTAGACTGTAAATGACCTGTGTGTTTTCCAAAATGCTGGCAGAAGTAGCGTTGCTCGGAAGTTGGTTGATGGATTGCAGAATAATGCCTATGGCACCATTTTGTTTACGGATGGCTTGATAGTAGAATTCTACACTTTCAAGGACATTATCGAACTTCAGCTGCTTGGCAAATTCATCAAAAAGGATCATGCCTTTTTCAGCGCGATTTTTCCAGATGGTCCGTTGTATGGCCGATTTGATCAGTTTCAACATGACGGACAGGATTTCCTTGTTGTCCTTTACTTCATCCAGTTCAAAGACGATCAATCGTTTGTCTTCGATCTTATAGGTCTGGTCCTCGTTGGTTTCAAAAAGAAAACTGTAGAGCCCATTGCCTACGTATTCCGACATGACATGCAAAAAGCTTGTGACATTGAAATAATCGGAATGGATGTTCAAGGTGTTCAGAAGGTCCTTCTGATGTTTTTCTATAAAATTGTAGCAACTTTCCAATGAATGACCCTCTTCAGTGGCTTCGTAATAATAGCGCAGTATTTTCTTGATGGAAACGGATTGTGCCTTGGTAATTTTCAGATCCGAAGCAAAGAGTTCGAAAAGGAATACGGATAGATCTTCAAGTCGTTCGGGCGTGAGGTCATTTTGATGGCTGATGTAGAACGGATTGATGCCTAAGTTTTTTCCACTCTCGTAGCGAAGCACCGTGTATTGTTCAGGATATAACTTGGCAAACTTTGTATAGGAACCACCCAGATCTATGATGACCAAACGGACACCACTTTCAAAATATTGGCGCAGGATATTATTGGCCAAAAAGGATTTACCCTCTCCGGTGGGTGCGAAAATGGCAAAATTCCTTGCCTTGATGCGTTTTTTGCGTTCGTCCCATACATCCTTTAAAACCGGAATATTATGCTCTCGATCGTTGAAGATAATTCCAGTGGCATCCGATTTGTAGTTCGTATTGTTTATGAGCAGGCAAAGGGCATGCTTCAGGTCGGTCACATAGAGATCGGAATTGGAGAAATTGGAAGAGAAGCAACAGTAACTGTTGAGAATGTAATTCTTGCGTGCTTCACCTCGCGGATAGTAAGGGAGGATATCCAGTTCCTTGAACTCGGTCTTTATCTTGGAGGTAATCTTGTCGAGCTCTTTAGCCGTTTTGGCCCAATAGACAATATTGAGATGGCCTCGAATGATCCGTGAACTGTCATCGGTATTAATCTGGTCGAGAATGTGTTGGATTTTTCCGAGTACGACTTTGTTCTGTGAACCAAAACCGGAGCTTTTGTTCAGCTCCTCTATTTTTTTATCCAGCAGTTTGCGCCACTTTTGTTTGTCATCCAAATAGATGATTTGATTGACAATATGGTTTTCATTGAGCGTAAGCCCTAAACCATCAATAAACCCTTGATGAAACACAAAATCGTCAGAAGTGAATTTATCATTGGTCTTGCTACTCTGTACACTTTCGCCAAAGCACAGTTCGCTATTGATGGCTAGGGCGTTAAATTGGTTGTCGCCAATAGTAACGCTTTTTTTATCGAGTTGAATATCCGTGTCAAAACCTTCATTGAACCCATTAAAATAGTTGTTTGTAAGTTTTAGAATGTCATTTTCCATAAGGGGCCTAAATTCCATTTTTCTACTGTTGTTGATGAATGAAATGGAATCACTGACCGAATTGCTGAAACTTTTGATGGTGTCATCCAGTTCACCTACAATGCCCTTGGACACTTTTCGAAAAGGATTGATGTATTTAGCATTGTTTAATGCTTTGTTCTTGGTCAAAATGAAAAACAAATAGCATCGATGATCAATATGCTCACGACCCTTAAAATGGTCGTGGGTTGCCTTTGCCAAAAACGTGTTGTTTGGAAGTTGCTCGGATGTATAGGATGTTTTGAGATAAACATCCTGTTTATGGACCACCGTCCCAACGGGTAGTGACTTTAAGGCCTGAAACCATACCCCATGGATATCTTCAAAGTCATTTTCAGAAAGGGAGTAGATTTCAGGTAAGTCCCCTTCATAGCAAAGGATGACATTGCCATTGGTGGCCAATATGATATGGTCCTGGATATCTGCAATGGGATGATATGCCGAAAGATCAATCTTGTCCATAGTTGAAGCCTGTATTTTGTTTGTTGCTGATAATTTTGGGGAAGACCCTGGTCATCTGAAAGAGTTGAGGATGGTTCGTAATTCGAATCAGTGCTACGTAGAGCGCGGCATTCAAAATGAAAACCCCGATAATGATTCCAAAGCTGAATGAAAATATAATGATCAATAGTGAAGCCAATATGGCCACCATCATGAGTGCAAATAGGGAAATAGGCAGTCCGAAAATGACTGCCTGTTTCCTGATGTTCCTATAGACCTCGAATTTCTTCATATCACATGTATTGAAAAGCCTCTTAACCGCTTAGACGACGATGCCAATGAGATAGGTAAATATGCCGACTACGGCACCCGCGATCAAAACAAAGACCAAAACGCGAGTGATGCCTTTCTTTAAATCTGCGTTCTCTCCAAAGAAGTGCCCGGCGTTGAAAAGAAAGCCGACGAGAAAAATGACGCCCAAAATGATGGGGAAGACGGTTCTGATGGTATTGGATACATCATTTACGGAATCTTCAATGCCGCCAATTTGTGCAAAAAGCGTTGTGGAGATGAGCGAGAGAAATCCTGTGACATAGATTGATTTTTTCATAACAGAAAGTTTTAAGGTTTCGTGTTGTTTTTGTTACTGGAAATTTACATATATTTGCTTATAAAACATTGTAAATCAAATAATTGTGAATAAAATATTATTTGATATTGTTTGATTTCGGATGGTGGCAATTGTCATTAAATTTTATGGTTTTAAGACCTCAGGGTGTTGATAACTCAAAAATTGAAAATGGAAAAAGGACTCAAAAACGTCAGTTTTACGATTTTGCTCTTAAAAATGTGCATCATTTTTGGACAGGAAACAGTCGCGCAAAAAGGAATCGTAATTGACGTTGGTCATGGCGGAAAAGATTCCGGTGCCATCGGAATAAATGAAGTCAAGGAGAAAGATGTCGTTCTTAATATCGCTTTGGAAATGTTAAGACTTAATGAGCACTTGGAACAACCACTGGAGATCTACTTGACGAGATACAGTGATACGTTCATTTCGTTATCTGATCGAACAAAACTGGCGAAAGCCTTGAAAGCGGATCTTTTTGTTTCCTTGCATTGTAACCATGCCAAGGATCCGGATGCCAGAGGAATTGAAGTCTATGTATCCAAGGTGACTTCACAATTTGCGAGAGATGCCATTTGGATGGCCTTTGAATTGCAAGCAGCGTTTAAAGAGAGATTGGGTTTTGAGAGTAGGGGTGTGAAGTTTGGGGATTTTCAGGTGCTGAGGGAGACTAATGGTCAGCATCCTTCGGTACTTTTGGAATTGGGGTTTTTGAGTAATTTAGATGAGCATGCCTATCTGTCTAACAATCGAAGCTCGATTGCCATTGCACGAGTAATTTTGATGACAATAATGAAATATTGATTATGAAAGCGATTTATTTTTTGCTTACCAAACGTTTAAGGGAAATAGTGGTGCAATTTATTATGGAGTTAGTATCCATCTACAAATCATGGCATAAATAAGTCATTTTCTCTTATCTATAACCCTTTCATCAAACGCCATCAAATTAAACAGTTCCCGCATTCTGCTCCGCACCCTGTGGCCATAGTGTTCTTCCAGCTCATCAGCACCGAGATTGGTAGTAGCGTGGGTTTTAATTTTCTGTTTGGTGTCCAGAAAAAGTTCATATCTCGACAATAATACTTCCCCCATCACATTGAGGTCTTTTCCATAGAATCGACCCATGGGCTCTACGCCCAGATCATCAAAACAATAGGACTTGCTGTTCCCATAATCTTCAACCGTTTTGAAGCCAAGATGATTAAAGCTGAAAGTGACATTACGGGCGGGAATGACTTCGTAAGGCCGTTGCATCGGAACGATATAGCGTAGGAGTTTCATCAAGGTGGTCTTTCCGCATCCTACAGGCCCGGAAAGAAGAATACCCTTATGTATGTCAATATCGTTCTTTTGACAATACTCCCTGTCCTTGATAAAATAATGGCACAGCTTTCGGATGATGGCAAGATCTTCGTCGTAAATTTTAAAGTGGTTGCCAAACAATAATTTTCCTTTGGCATCGAGATAGGTCAGGATGAGATCAAAATCATAGACCACCGTTTTGCCATCAAAGGTGCCGAGGGAGTATTCCACATCATCTTCAATAATTTTAGAGGGGTTGCCCATAATCTTTGTATTTAGTGGTTTTCAAGTTGTCCTTAAATTGGGACGGTGGTTTTGTGTTTGATTTACTTTCTTTTTTATATAGCTCGGCCCTGTCCATCCAATGTTTGGCCAGGGCACGCCAATCGCGAATGGTGTTGCCGTCACTTGTTTTCCAGTTCCGGTTTTGGTAATGCTCGAAGAATTTTTTTCCTTCATCAGCATGACAACCTTTTTCAACAAAAAAATCAATAACAACCTGCCAGCCCTTTGGTTGTTTATTATTGTTTAATTGTTTATTACTGTTTATAGTAGATCCCATTGTAAGTCCCCGTGTGGGACCATACCGTCCCAAACCAGGTTCCGTCTTGGGACGGTACCGTTCCGCAATCTGTTCCAATAGGGGACTGTAGTGTCCCGAAGTAGGTTCATTTTCGGGACGATGCCAATCATCAACTTGTCCTGTATTGGGACTGTTTTGATCCTCCAAGGATTCATCCTCGGTACAGAAAATTGACATCTTTATTTTGCTGCCCTTGTAGGGACTATTGGAAGGAAAATAGGAGAGGTATTTCCAATCATCGAGATCTCTAAGGCACCGGTGATAAGAGGATTTTGAGCCTATTTTTGAGGCTGTCATCAGATCTCTTCGGTTCACACTGAACTCTTCCGCAAATCGGTGGCAATTCCATTCTTGGAACAGTGCCATGTACAGACTGATGTGCGTGGGCTTCAAACGCTCATCTAAATAGAACCTTTCAAAGGCGGCATTGAGAAGCTTTATGTAATTCATCGCTTAAACGTTGTGCCATGCTGTACCCGGTTTGCGGATAATACATTCTGAATTTCCTCAGCCTCATAAAAAATGATGCCACCTATTTTTGTATAGGGCAACGTACCATTGATGCGAAGATTTTGTAATGTTCCTGGACTTACCTGAAGCAAATCCATAACCTCAGAGGATTTGAGGTATCTTTTTAATTGCCCTTTAGATTGCTTGGCTAAAAGGGTTTTAATGTCATCGAGCAATTCCATTTTGAATTCCCGAAGATCATCGGTGGTAATAATACTTGTCGGCATAATAAAAGGGTGTTAGAGAAAGGGACCATCGTATCAATTTCAGATAATTTGACAGCCCCTGACTTGATTTGACTTTCGTTATGCAAATTTGATTGCTTTTATTGTCAAAGCATCAATAGTCCATCCAGAGGTGGGAGATATTTATTGTCATGGAATTTGATGTGTTTTGTTGGATGAAGAGAAAGAAGTCCAGGATTTCTGCCTTCAATCGGTATCAAAAGCTATGCGGAAAGCTATGGATTAGTTTTTCCCAAGTTGGGATGACCTATGGTTTATTCGTCTGAATCTTCGAACCGTCTGTTCAGCGAGTCCGTCAGTTTGTCCATAAATTTAGTTTTACTCGATTTTCGAGCTCTGATTTCTATAAAAGTGTGGTAGTAGTTGCCAAGATCAATATTGAACATCTGCTCAAATACTGAAGCCAGTTCTTTGATATCCGCCGTACCACTATTAATCGCGCCACTACTATGTAGGGCGTAGATCAATTCAATTAATTCGGTTTTGTTTCCCGTCCAAAAAAGTTTTGACGATGTGTTTTTCATGACATTATGATTTACATGGTTATTGGATTCCAACTTTTCAATTTCCTGTTTTAAATACACAATAAGCATGTCGTAGGCCATGATCATGGCCACAGTACTGTCCTGCGATGTGGCAAATTGATCATCTATAAAAAAATGGTAGGATTCCGTGGGCAACCTAAAATCTGACTTGCCCCTGGTAAAATATTCTGCATCCAGGATGGTGGCACCTCTCCGATAATAATGATAAAACTCTAGGTTGTCATTAAAGTACACCTGTAATTTGTTGATGTGTTCATTGAGATATTTGATCTGGAATTTAGAGCTGCCCCTGGGACGTTTGCTCTCAATATTGAAAAGCTTAACATAATAAATCAGCTTACTGAAAATTTGAGGTTTAATGTGTTTGAAAAAACAAATTTCTTCCTCTTTACTTTTGAAGCCTATTTCCACCACCTTTTGACGCAATGATTTGATGTATTTCTCTGTTCGGGAAATACCGTTCTCCGCCTTATATAAAACATCATCCGTTCTGGACTCTAGGGCTTCCAGATGCGTTTCAAATTCTGATATAAACTTCTGATAATTCATGACTGGACAAAATCACGTTATTCACTTATTTGGACTCCATCAAACCGATAAGTTCCAAGGTAAAATTGTCAGAAGTTTGGATATAGGCATAGGTGTCCTTTACTGAGGCACCAAGTTTTCTTTTTTCAAAAGAAGCGGTCAATCCTAAGTTGATACGTTGAAGATTGAGGTCGATAGCTCTTTTTATGGTTTGATATAACAACTGGCGGTAAGTGTGGTAGAGATTGAGTTTGTCGTAATTCATCCCTACTAACGAAGGGACATAGGTCAGCTTATTTTTATAGCAGAACATTACGCCAATGATCTCTTGGGGAGTGTCCTTAGGAGACAGGATTATAAACTCCCAATTGGGATGCTCGGACATGTGCAGGAATAGTTTCTCGGGATAAACAAAGGTGTTTAGGCCCAAATTATGTTGTTGGACGTTGGTATATAATTTGTGCACCTGGGATACCTGACCGTAATCCAATACCTGTAGGACAGATATGTTTAACCGCGACTCATAGGCCAAGATTTCCTTTCTCAAATGCCTTTTGTTCCTTGCGGACAGTCTGGAAGCATAGCGCTCTATGGACTCGTTGTTCATTAAGTGGATTACACAGGCCTTTGGCATTTGGATCCGAACAAAGCCCTGGCCCTGAAAATAGTTGTGTAAACCGTGTGCTTCAGTAAAATCACGTAAAACAACCATCTGGGCACCATCCTCTGCTTCCAATAATTCCAAGTTTTTCATCAACATCATAAGCGCATTATGCTTTAAAGGATGCGCTTCGTCAATATAGAGATGTTCTCCTTCGGTAAAAAGGCAGCCCAATGACAACACTTTTGAGGTTAAATGATAAGGATCTGATAGACGTTCTTTTTCAATGGCCTTTGATGCCACAACATTGGCCAACATATCATCTTTCCATAGGCTCACTGTCATAAAGGTAGCCAAAACGGGTTTCTCGTTTTCGTCAAGGATCAAGATATAGTAAAAGTCCCAATTGTGCTCCTTTAGCTGATTTCCCTTAAATGTCTGTTCCAGAAAAAGTAGTCCGTCCCAGTTATGGATGCCATCCAGACCTATATGGGAGTTCCATAAGTTTTTATCAATTTTGGTTATGGTAGTTTCCATGACAAGACGGAGATCCGTGCCTGTCAATTGTTTTTTCGATTTTGGTCTGCTCTCCATCTTGAAGGCACTATGGACACGATTCAGATCGGTGTGAGTTTCCTCAAGTGCCTTTGGCAAATGGTATACCATGGCATCCACAAGGCCTTTGATTTCTTCCTTTTGGTTGTGTAGGGATATCGTTATTCTTACCCCTGTGTTCTTAACCGGAACGGCAGGGAACAACCCCAGATTTGTATAATAACCTTCCTTCATTAAACGGTTCACAAAGTTGTAGCCTGTTTTTGGCATCCCTGTTCCTATATAAAATACGGGAGAATTGTTTTTGTCCACCAAGGGCAATGTCGTCTCTTGAATGAGATCATTAAAGTAGGCGACGCGCTGTTCCAGCTCATATTGAAGCGTATAGATTTCAGGACTCAAATGAATTTCTGCTGATGCCGTCGCCGCTGCAACCGAAGCTGGTTCAAGTTGCGCCGAAAACGTAAGTGGGCCTCCAAAGGTTTTTATTTCTTGATGCATTTTTTTATTCGGGCATACCAAGACAGAGCCACTGGCACCAAATGTTTTGCTCAGGGTTCCAAACAAGAGCATATTTTCTGAAAGTTCACCCAGTTCACTCATCACATAACCGGAACCATTCTTTCCAATCCAGCTCATTCCGTGGACGTCATCAAAATAGAGATGCAGTTGCGGGTATTTGTCACCTAACATCTTTAATTCCTTAACCGGCGCAAAATCTCCAAACATTGAATAAATACCATCGGCCATATACCAGATTTTTCGTCTCCCATTCGAATGGCGTTTGATTTTGTCCTCCAACATGTTCAGATCGTTATGGCGAATCATGTCAATAGGTACACTTCTCATTTTTAAGATTTTTGCCGCATTTTGAACACTCCAATGCACCTGATGGTCCAGGATAATGGCATCTTGATCTTTGACGGCACTCGGGATGACACCCAAATGACCGAGGGTACTGTTTTTGGTAATCACAATCGGATGGTTGTACATAGCGTACACCTTTTCTTCCAAGGCTTTATAAAGAGGGTTGGAAATATAGGACTTTGAAAGGGGAAACTGCGTGCCATATTTGTCAATGGCATTGATGGCCGCTTTCTTGAGACGAGGGTCTTGCTCCAACCCTAAGTATCCTGTGGTTCCAAAATGGAATAATGAATTGTTTTCAACGCTTATGGTGCGTCCGGAAAACTGATTGCCGTCGGCGTATAAATGCAGAACGCCCGCTTTTTTTGCATCTGTAAACACGTCATTTACAGAATCTAAAAAATTGTTGTGTTGGATTTTTGCCATGATTTTTATTTTTTTTGTGGGATAAAATTTAATATCTTTTGGACGATTTTGTAGGATTTAACCTAACTATAATCCCGATTAGTCAAACATTTATCCGTTTTAGGCAAGTATTTAATCCTTATTTGCTAATCCTCCCTCCTGATAGGTTAAATAAAACAAAAGTATATTTTGTAATTTTGAGTTTGCCGGTATTTAAAAATGCTTAATTATGTTAGCTGAAAATGATTATGCAACCTATGAGATAATTGATGGCGTAGTACATGTCATATACAAAAATGTTGATCTGGACATTTCAAAATCGGTCCGTATAGTAAAAGATCGACTTCAATTACAGGCAGGGCGATTTATGCCCGTGCTTTGTGACATTCGAGCTATACAGGGAATAGATAAAGCAGCACGTGCCTATTTATCCTTAGAAGGATCCGCTTTTGTTAATGCCGTTGCCTTTGTTGTTGATTCTCCAATTTCAGAAATGTTATCCGACATATATTTAACAACCAATTCGCCTATCATACCTACAAAATCATTTTTGAACCGTGAAGAGGCTATTGAATTTTTGAACAGGTTTAGGTAAACTTTTTAAAAGCTTGTTACCATGGAAGAACATATAGAACAGAGACTATCTTCACTTAGAGTGATGCTTTTAAAAATGTTATCAGGAAGTTATTACCAAAGAGTCAAACGTTCAAAACATAATGACATATTTGAGTCTTTTATCCTTGGTTTTAATGTTTTGGCAGAAGAGTTTCAAGACGTTTTGGTACATCAGGGTTATGCCAATCGGGATGCTGCAATTTTGGAGGTTGTCCAAATGAGTTTTATCATTAATGAACATGGAATGGTCGAGATGGTAAATAAGATAGCTTGTAAAACCCTATCGCGACGTAAAAGGAATATCATTGACCATCCTTTTGAAGCACTTTTAACGGAGGGTTCTGTCAAAAAATGGGAAAAAGTTTTTCAGCAGAGTGAAAAGAGGGGCGCCTATGATACATCCGTCGACTTGGTATTCAAATCCAAAGACGGCCTTGAGATACCGAAAACTGTATATGTCTCAAGATATTATAAAAATGCACAAGGCTATCGGACACTTATCACCGTCATTCACCACACCAATTATCAAAAGAAACTTCAATCTGGGATTTCTGGTAAGATCAACAAAGGAAAGCTTAATGAAAAAAGGAGGTCTGTAAAAGACAGGATAGCTTTACTGAAGAAGTCAAAAGTACGATTGAGTCTGGAAGATATTCAAAAGATCAAAATGGGCCACGATATGATTCTTACAAATCTAAAGGATGACTTTCCACCGCTTAAAGAATTTGCACTACAACTTGGAACCAACGAATTTAAGCTCAAGTATGGATTCAAGGAGTTATACGGCACTACGGTCCATAAGTTTTTGATTGAGGAGCGTCTGAGGAAGGCCTTGATGATGGTGCTCTACAGCGATCGCCCCTTTAAAAGTATTGCCGAAATGACCGGTTTCAAAAGTTTGCCCCATTTTTCAAGATCGTTCAAAAACACCTACGGGCATTCGCCCAGCGAGATGCGCAAGATAAATAATGATTAAGGTTTCATTGATTGCTTTAATTTTTTAATCCCTTTTCTACAAAAGTTCCTCCCTTAAAATCAAATAGATGTCCCGAACTTTACCATATCAATTCAAATGGTATGAGAGTTCCAGAATCCTTTACTAAAAAAATACCGTGGATGGTCAGTTTACTGTTCATTCTGTTGTTTGTGTATGCTGCGGTGAGCAAATTGTTGGATTTTGAAAATTTTCAGGTACAGTTGGCTCAATCACCTTTATTAAGTGCTTATGCTGGATTTCTAGCTCCATCTATAATTATTATTGAATTGCTTGTTAGCCTGTTGTTGGTAATTAAATCGATCAGGTTAATTGGTTTATATTGTTCTCTTTTCTTAATGATTGGTTTTACTGCATATATTTATTTAATTCTAAATTATAGTGACTTTATACCCTGTTCATGTGGTGGTGTTATAGAAAAAATGAGTTGGACTCAACATTTACTATTTAATATCAGTTTTACAATTTTTGCATTGATTGCAATATTAATTGTAGAACTGAAAAAACATACTGAACCCAAAAGAATTGTTCTCCAGAGCTCTATCCCTACATTTATGGTGGTGGGTATCATTGTAGGTTTATTTCTTTCATCAGAACACATTATCAAAAAGGAAAATAGCTTTATACGGAGGTTTGACAAACATCCCATCCGGAATGAAAAAGTGTTGGATTTAAGAGTGAATTCATACTATTTTGCCGGAATAGCTAACGGGAAAATATATTTAGGTAACGTTACGGCACCTTCGATACTTACCACGGTGGATACTTCTCTATCAATAAAAAAGGCAATAGAATTAGAAGTTGACAATCCCAAACATGCATTCCGTTCCATTCAGATAATGGTCAAAGCTCCGTATTTTTATATCTATGATGGTAATGTTCCGGTAATTTATCGTGGAAAATTAGGAGACTCGATAGCTAATATCATAAGTTTTGAAGATATCTATTTCTCCCAGTTACAAGTAATTGACTCGACAGATTTTGTTTTTAGGGCTCAAAGCAGTAATACAAAGACACAGGTTTTAGGTGCTTTAAGATTAAACAGAAATCCTAAAGTATCACTTAGCAATACATTATTGGAAAAACAGGTAGATGGGATGTTCGATACGGATGGGCAATTACTTCAGGATAACAGTTCAGGAAAGTTTGTCTATGTATATACCTATCGCAATCAAGTTCTTGTCATGGATTCAGAATTAAATCTTTCCCAAAAATTACATACTATCGATACTATTTCCCAAGCACAGATACAGGTGCAATTACTTGCTGATGGAGTACATAAAATGAATAGGCCTCCTTTTGAAGTCAATAAAAAATCAACGGTACATAATGGCGTACTGTTTAATGAATCAAACCTAATGGGGAGATTTGAATCCCCAAATATATGGAGGGAAGCCTCTATTATAGATATGTACTGTATCGATAGACAGGAGTATCTGGGAAGTTTTTATGTGCAAAACCGCGGGAAATATAAAATGTCCCAGATGTTAGCCTCGAATAATTTTTTATTTGTTTTATCTGGGAATGAATTGATACGTTATCATTTTGCGCAGTCGGTGACGCAACATTTCGAAAACAGGAGAAGCCGAAAACCTGATTTAAAAGAGTAGGCCTAATTTTAATTTTGTCAATTATGAAAAAGTTAAAAAAGTATTTTTTACCTGCTATAATAGTTATGGCGGGAATTGGAGCGGCATTTGCAACGAATATTGCAAAAAATTCACAAAGTACGGTGGAAGGGTATTATTTTGATAACACTTCTGGCCAGTGTGTAAATATGCAAATAGAATGTAGTCCAGTACAAGGAACTACATGTACGTGGAAGGACGCCAACAACATTGAGCATAATTTGCGATTGTTGAATGGTACTTCATGTCCAATGCAACTTGCCAAACCTTGAATTTTAAAAGTAAGGATGTTCTATGGAGCATCCTTACTTATTCCTTTTTCTATCCATTCGATCTTCTTAGTGTCTTTTAAAAAATAATCAAACCAATCCATGATCTTAAATGTCAAATCAAACTGGGCTTCCTTCTTAAAAAGATTATGTCCCTCACCCTTGTAAAATAAAGCTATTACATCCTTTCCATTTCTCCTCAAAGCATTGTAGAATGCCATGGAATGATCACTGGTTACATTTTTGTCTTTTAACCCTGACCATAATAATACAGGAGAAATTACTTTGTTCGCATTATAAATCGGGTTATTTTTAAAATATAAAGCTTTGTTTTTCGAAAAAGGTCCTCCAAATTTATGTTGATTAGCCTCAATTCTCTTGTAATCCGGAAAAAGAAAATGATAATTATAAGCATGATATGCCCAAATCAAATCACTCTGCCCTGAACCTGACACATAAGCTGCAAAACGGTCTGAGTGTGTAGCTATAAAATTTGTCATATAACCTCCGAAAGAATGCCCCATTAAACCAATTTTTTGTAGGTTAATAGATGTTTTATCACCTAATACATCCAATGCATTATTAATACAGTTTAATGCATCAATTCCCGGACCTTCTCTTCCCTGTACCTTAATATCTGGGAGATACACAAAATATCCATTTTCAAGAAACAATCTGATATTAAACCCTTCTCCATTATAATATGTAGGAAAAGGATACCGGTTAGAGAGATGATGTTGTTCTTCATAAATATGTACTATCATAGGAAACTTCTTTTTAGAATTATATTGTAGCGGATAATATAGAACACCTTTTAATATGGCCCCTTCTTTATTTGTATAGGATATTATTTCCTGCTTTAGCACGTTTTTATCATTTTTATTGCTTTGAAGGAGTATCTTTTTCTTTTCCCCTATTTTCTTGAAAACAAATCGCGGGGGAAGGTTATAATTTTCTTCTATGTAACTGAAATACCTGTAAGAAGTATTATAATTAAATTCTCGGATATAGTTTTGAGTTAAAGGGATTATAGTATCAAACTTTTTTTCCATCCATAAAATATAACTTCTCTTATTAGCAACAGAATCATACAGTTGAATAACCAATGGTTTCTGTATATTGATTAATTTTTGCTTGCATGGAGACCTCATAGAATTTTGGGAATAAAATGAGTTCAGTATTTTTATTTGATACCCTTTAAAACTCTTAATTATTTCCAAGTTATTATTTACAGGATTATATTCCCATAATCTACCATTACCCTGAAACCAGACCATTCCTCCATCGGTTGAAAAATATGGAGTTTTGAACATATTATTTGGGATGATTTTTTTGATTTTTCTTGTTAAGTCGTAATTAATCCAAGAATTGTTTTTTTTGTATATTATATATTGCCCATTGGGTGAAATATGGAGTTCTTGAAATACTGTGTCAACTACGGTGTAATTATTTGTTAAACGATCGTAAATATTGATTTCGTAAGGAGTTGGCTTGGTATAGTCCTGTAGAAGAAAAGGGTTGAAGCTTAAAAAATAACGATCGCTCCCTAGATTGACATTCCTTGTGAATGTTTCTGACCCAATTCGGTCAACCCGCTTCTGTTTGGGATGCCAAATGTAATGCACTTCTTCTCTTTTGGGATAAAATTTTTTCTCTAGTGCATTGTCATTTCCATACCAGATGTCTACGATAGTGCTATTCTCCTTTTCCGTTGGCTCCCATAATCTTAAAAAATACGATTCACCTTCTCGGATTGCTTCACTAAAACCTCTTTCTATTTGAATTGGTAGTATGTCTTCTAAAGGAACAACAATGTTTGATTTTAAATTCAGGTATTGTATTTGCTGATAGAAGCTTTCCTCCACTTGCTCATGAAGTATTATACCATGTCCTTTTGGGTCTATATCCACATCCATAATATTATTTGAAGTTTGATACAATGTTTGTTGTACTCCATCTTTTAGGAGTAAGAGTTCGGATCCGCTCTTATTAAATTTTGTAACCACATATACTTGACCCGTCTCAATAGGGTAAAACCTACTTACATTTTTTACACTATTCAATAATTTTCCGTCAATATTGCGTAGCTCTAATTTATTTTCTGCCTTCTGCAAATAATGCAGTAGGAAATACTTTCCATCATTTAATACCTTTATGCTTTTTACATCATTAAAGTGACGGCTTTTGAACTTGTTCAGATCGATAAATTCCGTTTTCTGCTCTCCTGTCAAAAGCAAATGGGAGTCTCCTACGAATTGTATCCCTCTTATATTTTGTCTATACCCTATTATTTTAGGTTTTTTCCAGTTGTGTAGACTAAAAATTATTACCGTGTCCGGGTCTAAATCTTTTTTTTCCAATGCCGGTGTCCAACTTCTTTTTCTTAATAGAGCCCATTTGCCATTTTCGCTCATTTTGGGAGCATCTAGGTTATGGCTTTTTATAAGTGGTGGACTTAAGCTATCATATAAATTTTGGGCAGCTAATTCCTGGCCTGTCAATAAAGACAGGCATAGGAAAAAATAAAAAAATGAGAACTTCATAATTAATAGCCTTCGTTTTGAGGACCAAGATTTGAGTTTAACAATAATTCGGCCTGTGGCAAAGGCCATAATTTATTGTTTGTAGTCCAATTGGGTTTCAACCCTTTCAATTGGTCTAATCGGTTAAAGCGTTTTAAATCAAGAAAGCGCTGGCCGAACTCCGTAAAGAATTCACGTCGTTTTTCATTTAAAAGTTCATTGACAAAACCCTCTCCCGATAAAGAAAGAATGGGGGTCAGCCCTGCTCGGACACGGGTTTCATTTAGGTAAGGTAAGGCTTCATTGAAATTGTTTTGACCTGCAAGGGCTTCTGCCATTAAACTGTTAACTTCCGCCAAACGGAAAACAATGGAATATTCACTATTGTTATTTTTCCTGTTTTTATACTTATTGGGTCTGTACCATGAATTATCTTTAAATACAACTTTCTCCATATATGACTGTTTGCGCAGGTCGTTGTCATCAAAAACTTCTATTAAGTCATGAGTCAATACATACGAGTTTGGAGCAGAATCCGTAAAATAATAAAAAGCAGCTTCTTGTGTAGGGTCTCCGTTGTTTGCAGGTTTTAACTGCCAAAGGATATGATTTCCGGATTTATGAAATACTTCATTTATATCGTCTTGAAATTGATATAAAGAAGATTGTAAAATATTGGTAAGTTTCTGTTGAGCCAATTCATATTTATGTTCCGTTAGGTATAATTTTGCCAAAAGAAGTTCAGCTACCTTTTTATTCGGATGAATACGTTCGGCATCCCGATATTCATTGGACAATAAATCAATGGCTTTAGAGATATCTAATTCCAATTGTTCCAATACTTTATTGGACTCGGTCTTATTTAAATCCTTGTTATATTCATAATCTAAGCTGGTTGTATAAGGAATGTCCCCAAAGACTTGTTGTAAATAAAAATAGACCAATGAACGGACAAACAAGGCCTCGCCAATTATGCCATCTTTCTCTTCTTGAGATAGTTTCGTTGAATGGTCGGCACCATAGATAATGGAATTTGCGTAATAAATTTCCTCGTAAGCATTATTCCATACAGTCTTTATGGTGGAGTTGGTTGCTTGAGGAGAATCGTTGTAAATATCCATTACCCCGTTTTGGTCATCAAGAAAACACTTCAAGTTATCGGTATATGAATCCAAGAGAGGGCCAAGCCCATAATTAGTTTTTAATACATATCGATCCCGCAAACTTGCATACAAACCTGCCAATGCCGCGTTAGCCGTCTGAATATCTTCAAATACCTGTACCCTACCTATTTGATTGGAAGGATATTCGGTGTCCACTAAATCTTCACATCCCAATAAAAGTGTTATTAAGCAGAGTGTTAGAAACATTTTTTTCATAATTATAATTTATTAAAAATTAAACTGAGCTCCTAAAGAATAGGTTTTTAAAGGAGGTAGAAATCCAATTTGTGTAAATTCTGGGTCCAAGCCAAAATAGTTCGTTAGGGTAAAGAGATTTTGACCTTGAACATAGATCAAGATGTCCTTTAAAAAGTGATTTGTTGAAAGTCTGTAACTAAGCTGTATGTTTTTCAACCGTATATAGGAAGCATCACCAATAGCACCCGAACTATTGGCAAATAAACCGTGCAATTTTGATTTTTGCGCATCAAAACCGGCTGAATAGGGCATGTATTCCCCTTCTGGGTTGTTCTCGCTCCAAACATTTAATACCTCCACAGGCTGATTGTACATGCTTCCAGGGGTGGGCATTAGATTATTGTAATTTTGAAGTTTCTGTTTTACGAATTGAAACAAAAATGAAAACTGGAAATTTTTACGCGATATTCGGTTAGACCAGCCGCCAAAGAATTTGGTTCCCACTTCTTCAATAACCTGATTGTCTTCAGGCGAAGTAATTTTTCCATCACCGTTGTAATCCTTAAATGTATAAAGACCGGTTTCAGAATCTATTCCTTGATATTGATATGTTTTTATAATATTGGTAGGGTAACCTACTACATACTGATTTGCATAAGTAGATCCATCTATGTTTGGAAAGGCTGTTAATTTATTCTTTGGAAAGCTGATGTTAAAATCGCTATTCCATTGGACGTCATCAGTATTTACAGGAGTTGCATGCAGTTCGAATTCAACTCCTTTGTTTTCTACCGTTGCAGGAAGATTGGCCTGAATGCTGTTAAACCCGGTGGTGCCTGGTAATGGTATGCCCACCAATTGTTCTCCGGAGAGGTTCCGGTACCATGAAGCATTTAAGTGTAACCGGTTCTCTAAAAAACCGAGCTCCATGGCGACCTCCAGTTTGGTTGTTTTTTCCCAACTAAAATCCGGATTAAACAGTCTGGACGGGATGAGTACAGTATTACCACCATAATGAGTATTCCCTATAGAGTAAGAATCCAGATAAAGGTAATCGCCAATGGCATCATTTCCAGTAGTTCCATAGCTTCCCCGAAGTTTCCCATAGCTCAAAAATGGAATTTGCGATCGTGCCCATTTTTCTTCCGAAAAAATCCACGCAGCACCGATGGCCTGAAAATTGGAAAATCGTTTATTGGGTCCAAAACGGCTCGAACCATCCCTTCTACCTGTAAGGTTGAGGATATATCTGTTTTTGTATTGATAATTAATCCTACCAAATGCAGCTGCATATTTGTAGGTGGTTTCTGCATCACTGCTTATCGATGTTGTGCCTGCGGCTGCCAGATTGGTTATTAAAGCATTGCTGTCAAAATCATACCCAAAAACACTTAAAACAGAATTTTGTGATTCCTGGTAAGTTCCGCCTATAAGGATGTCAATTTTATGGTTATCAAATTTGTGAGTATATTTTAACTGAGGTTCTAAAAGATAGGAGAATCGTTGATTCTTGCTCTTGCTAACCGAAGAGATTGCCGAGGTTAGCCCAAATGAAGGATTATAAGCGCTACTCGGGTAAAGTAACATATCGTCAAATGCCAGATAGTTTATTCCTCCATTCAGTTTTATACTTAAGAATGGCACTATTTCGTATCCTAAATTGAAGTTTGTGTTAAGCGTTTTACTGTTATAGAAATAGGTCTGTTCATAACTTGCAATAGGGTTGGTAAAAGTATTGTCTTCCCAGTTTAAACTGCCATCTTCATTATACAAGGCTGGTGAATTAGGGCTTAAACGTAGGGACTGCCTTGTAATGTCTGTTTGGATTATATTATTGGATTGATTAGAAAATAACCCGGAAGCACCGAGTGTGAATTTTAGATCATCGGAATGATAATTAAAGTTTCCCGAGAGGTTGTTAGTTTTATATGTATAGTCATTACCGAATACCGTGGTTTGTTCGTTATGGCTCCCACTTACGATAAAACTACTGTTCTTGCTGCCTCCATTTATCGAAAGCTGTACCATAGAATTAGTAGCAGTTCTGCCAATAAGCTTATCTTGCCAGTCCGTATAACGATTTTGATCCCAAGTTCCGTTAATGTCGTATGCAGTGGAGGGATATTCGTCAATGCCATCATTGGCAAATGCCTGTTGACGCATCTCCAAATATTGTTGTGTGTTCATCAATTTTATTTTACTGGCAGCATGGCTCATTGTATAATTGGTGTTTATGCTAATATTGGTCTTATTTGCATAATGGCCTTTCTTTGTAGTAACCAGAATGATCCCATTGGCACCACGTGAACCATAAATGGCAGTGGCATCAGCATCTTTAAGTATTTCTATGCTTTCAATATCATTTGGGTTTATTGCATTTAATGGGTTGATATCCCCGTTATTTGGAAAAGTCGCCCCAGAGAGACTGGAACCAGCGTCGGGATTTATAGGAACTCCATTAATGATATATAAAGGGTAGTTACCTTCACGACGAAGACTATTTGTTCCTCTAATTTGTATTTCATAACCTCCTCCTGGCACCCCAGAGTTCTGGGTTATGTTTACTCCTGCCATACGTCCTTGTGCGGCAGAAAGCATATTGTTTATTGGTTGGTTTTCGATGTCTTTGGCGGTAATGCGAGAAATGCTCCCCGTACGCTCCTTGTCTTTGACAGTGTAGTAGCCCGCATTGATCTGTACCTCGCCCAAGGCGGTGGCATCTTCCTTTAAGATAACATTTATAGTACTGCGGTTTTGAATGGGAATGGTAAGCGTTGTATATCCCAAATAAGATACTTGAAGCGTGTCCGTTGGCTTGGCGGTAATGTTGTACCGCCCATCAAAGTCTGTTACTACACCATTTGTAGTATTTTTAATAATAACATTTGCGCCAGATATGGGCAGGTTGCCGTCAGTAACCTTGCCTGAGACTAACAGGTCCTGGGAAGAAAGGGTCATGGAAATGCTAAGAAAGAAGAGAAAGCAGACAAAAATACGCCGCCACCTTACTGATTTATGATTATTTGTCATAGTTTTGTAATAGTTAAAGTGATTGATTAATTTTAACTTTTGGCCTGCTCCGATGTCGTGGTAAACTGGGAGCGGGCTTTTTTTATGCCGTTTTATGTTGTTACAGCATCGGTGATTTTTTATAGTTTTTATATCATAGGCAACAGGTTTTAATAGGGAAGAGGGGCCACTGAGTTGTTAGCAAAAATCCGGTAAACAGTAGCCCTTTCCCAAAGACTAATTCTAATTGTTCGATTTGTTGAATTTGTCGCAATATTTCGGTCTTTCACGATCTGGAGTGTTGTAGTAGCCGGTATTGATGACCATCCCATACACGCTTGGGGTATCATGCTCTAATACATGGTTGATATTACGCTTTCCGTAAAGTGCATTTTCCATTGTTATACAGCCCATATAGTTTCCGTCAAAGGCGGTGAAGATGCCATAGTTGGTACTTTTCATTGTTGGCGTGGCCACCGCCACTGCCAATCCAAGTACATCTGTTATGGTCCTGTAAGCTCCATTTTGTTGGATGGATTTATTTGTGAAAAACGCAAGCGCCGTTGTGTTTTTGGCTATTAGTGGGGGATAAGAAGTGGCGAGTGCCACTGAAAAGAAACACAATAGAAGACGCCTACGTTTGGTTATATGTTTTAATGTCATAAATTTGCCAGATTAATTGTTATAATTAATTTAATTTGACCTCCTGAACGATTGTGCCAACATTTGTAGGGAGGTTTTTTTGTGAAAACTATAGGTGCATGGGCTCCATTTTTTTTAAAGTTAAATTGGGAAGTTGCCGCATATGGTTTGGTGCATAGCGGCAGCTATCCCAAAGACTAATTCTAACTGTTCGCTATGTGGCACTGTCTTTTATAGTGCTGCCATGTTCTTAGGGATTTAGAGTTTGCAATTGGCGATAGCGAGGTTTTTGTTGCAAACTCCAGTTGTAGCGTATCTCAATGATGAGGTTTAGGCTTGGTCACAATTGATTTTTCATGCGTGTTTTGGTTTTAAATTGTTAGTCCTGTTTTATAAACGCCTGTGCTGTCCTCTGATTAAGGTAAAACCTCAAAATATTTGGAAAACGTTAAGATTGATGCTACTTTTAAACTGTCGATTATTAAAATGAGCATCAATCTGGGTTTCTTCCAAAAAAAGGGAAACCTAAGGCGGTTTTGGATTTTGTAATGTTTGGGCTTAATACTCCCTAACATTGCATTACCTGTTGTAAGTATGATTTTTTTTGAAGCCGTTTTCCTGTCGGAACGTAGTGGGGAGCTACTGGC
>NZ_JALKAU010000072.1:0-32767 GCF_023015735.1 Gelidibacter sp. F63206 | reverse complement strand
CACCAAAAATTGTGATATCTTTTCCCTGTAAGGTCTGCATGATAAAGTTTGAAACCACACGCCCATCATTGGGGTTCATATTTGGCCCGTAGGTATTAAAGATTCTGATGATCTTAATATTGACGTCGTTTTGAATATGGTAATCCATAAACAGAGTTTCAGCACAGCGTTTGCCCTCATCATAACAAGACCTCAAACCAATAGGATTAACATTTCCCCAATAGGTTTCTGGCTGCGGATGCACTGCGGGATCGCCGTACACCTCACTGGTAGATGCCTGTAAGATTTTGGCCTTGACACGTTTTGCCAAGCCCAACATATTGATGGCTCCCATAACCGAGGTCTTAATAGTTTTGATGGGATTGTATTGATAATGCACTGGCGACGCCGGGCAGGCCAAATTATAAATCTCGTCAACCTCAATCATATACGGGTTGATGACATCATGCCTTACCATCTCAAAATAATGATTGTCCATGAGGTGTTCAATGTTTTTCTTGCTCCCGGTAAAGTAGTTGTCCAAGCAGATCACTTCATTGCCTTCATTCAATAAGCGTTCACATAAATGGGAACCGACAAATCCGGCGCCTCCTGTAACAAGTATTCGTTTCATATGTATTTTATATTCTTTTTAATTGTTAAAACGGTCTACCGACAAGCAGGTGCAATCCACTATTGATCATTTTCTTATACGATAAGGCTTTTAACATGATAGGTTCATTTTTTTAATTTTGTGAACTCAAAAACAAGGCTTTATTTTGTTCTATAAGTTCAGGATTTTGAGTGAATTCATCAGCAAATTCAAGGGCTGATTTTGACCATTTAGAATATTCCAATGGAGACATTCGTGTGGCCTTATTGATCGCATTAATAATCTCCTCCTCTTTTTCGATATTGACATCCCAACCAATAGATTTGGATTCCAGGTTTTTCCAAGGAGTGTTATCTGAGATTAAAACAGGCAGGCCGCTTGATAAAGCTTCAATTATAGCATGACCAAAATTTTCTCCTTCTGAAAGTAAGATCAAGTAATCATAATCGTTCAATGCATTGGGAACGTCTTCACTTTCAAGTACTCCTTTGTACTCCACTTTTAAGTTTTTAGGAAGTTCGTTTATACTGTTTTGACACTTGATCCAATATTCTGAATCATATATGGGTCCATAAATTTCTAAAATGACCTCCGAGGTGATTGTTCTCATCGCCTCAATCATTTTTAAAGTACCCTTTTCTATTGACACTCTTGCGATATTAACAAAACGCGTAGGTCCTTCATGCTTTTGTTTAGCTTTTGTGCTACCTTGCATTTTTCGAGGAAGGTTAGGCGCTATATACATACCTTTAAAACATTTTATATGGGATTCAATTTGGATGGCCTCATCTTTATTAGTGGCATGAAAATAGACATGTTTATAAAGCTTAATTGCATTGGCCAAAATTAAAAACAGCTTCTTTTTAAATTTCTTAACTGAAAAAGCTTGAGCATTCAACATCCCCCGCGCAGAAACAATAATTTTATGCCTTTTGTCTACCAACAGAATGGGCAGGATTGAAAAAAACCAACTGTATATGCCATTGACATACAGGATGTCAAACTCAGTGTTCTTTATAAGTGTAGAGAAGTTATCTCGAGTCAAGTTTTCCTTTGAGAAATAATAAATTGACGTGTGTTCGTTAAACTGATTCCATGAATCCGACTGAATAGAGTCATAAACTTCATCTGAGCAGTAATCTGTATCTCTGGTGATGATCAAAAAATCATAATAATGATTTAAATGATCAATCATATTGGCATAGGATCGCACTGGACCTCCCGATTTTGTGCCTGGCAAAAACCAATCAATGGTAATTAGGACTCTCTGACGTTTCAATAGATCTTTGTTTATTTAATAAGTTTCTCTGAAGATATCGATACAAGAATCCTCTAACAATAAAGAATACAATAAGGCCTTTTATCAAGTGGTTCAACACCATGTAAAATTCGTTTCCAGGCCTGATGAGATAACTGAATAAAAAAGGCAACCAAATCAGGTTGAGCATATTATTACTGATATATGATTTATAAAACCAAAGTGAAATTCTGGAGAAAAACATGCCCAATAAAAAAAGTGCTACAATTGAGCCGTAAAAGCCAAAATTAATATAAACGTCTCCAATGACACCAATACTCATTGATGTAGCGGCGTTTAAACTATAGCCTGTATAATAATTAAACCGTTGATAGTCGTTCACGACACGTTTGTCTGGGTATAAAAACCGTGGTACTAATGAAGAAGCTATATCTTCCATCAATGCCGTTCCATTTTCAAAAGGCACATGTGTGGGAACATGACCTATTACCATCGACGTCTGAAAGCCCTGATTTAATCTACTAATCGTTTGTAGAACTGAGTCATTATTATCAATATCTTCACTAAATGTTTCCTGTATGGAACTAAATGTTATTAGTTCCGACAGTAAGCCTATTTTTTCTTCAAAAGATAATTCTTCCTCCCAAACCAGCTCTCTATATTCAGCCTTTATGCCTTGATAAACAGTTAAAAACAGCATACCCGTTAAAGCTACGATAATCTTTACTTTAGTAGATATTTTGTAACGAAGACTAATATACATCAGTATAAAAATAGAGAAAACAATAAACTCTATTAACAGTGCATTTAAAATTGCAGAAGCAGCAATTTCTATAAACACAATGATGACAAATAATTTATCAATCTTCTTTTCCGAAAATATCAAACTAAATACACCGGGCCATTTCAATATTATGAAAAAGGTCACAATGGATCTAAAAGAATAGGGAAGAATCAGCATTGCTAAACTGCTTATAATACCAATTGATAAAAAGATTCGCCCCAAAGCCGATGCCATTTCAGGATCAATTTGTAGAGGTTTTAATTTTAATTTAGGCCTAAACACAAATAAACCAGCGATAAAAGATAGACTTGCATACGTGGCAAATGGCAAATATTCTTCAACAGGTACAGCCATAATTCCAAGTTCTCCATATTTATAATCTAACATTGGGGCAATTCCGTACTGCAGTATATATAAGAGACCCGTTAACTCAAATAAGGGAAAGGATTTGCCCATATTCTTAACCAGCCTATAGCACAAAAATAAGAACGCAATGATAAGTATGTATTCAGTCATCAATCTTATTCAAAAATTGCTTATGTTTTTCTCTAAACCCCTCATAGGAAAAATGTTCTCGAGCGACGGCTATGGCACTTGTTGACATCTCTTCAAATTTAAATTCATCATCAATTAAACTTTTAATACATAATTGATGCTTTTCCAAATCAAAAGGATTTATACAATAGCCATTTTTCTCCATAACAATGGCCTCTTGGGAACCATCCTGATTACCTACAATAATGGGCGATCCGCAGGCCATCGCCTCCAAAGGAGTTAAAGGAATGCCTTCGCCTCTGCCAACGCCCCGGTCAGACACTAAAGAAAAAACTCGGGCCGCTCTATAAAATTTTGGTAAATCGTCCTCATGAACCATTCCAGAAAAATAGACGCGATCAGCAACTTTAAATTCATTAGCTAACTGTTTAAGGTGATCAATCATGTCACCTTTTCCGGCAAAAATCAAAACCGATTTATCATCGGTTTCGACAACTTTCGAAAACACTTCCATCAAGCGTTCATAGCCTTTGTGCGCAGCCGTGAAAGACAGGCGTCCTAAGGTCAAAATCCAAGGCGACTCTATCGGATTAGGCAGATGATAACTTTCATAAAAATTATCTTCAACATTTGATTTTGAAGGTGTGAATTTTTCCAAATCAACACAATCCCATATCACCTCAGTTGAGGCCTTTTCCCTAATCCCCTCGTCCTCAATATATTTTGCTGTAAAATGACAATCAGAAACAACATAATCCACTTTTCTAAACCCAACTTCTACTTTCGGACGTAATCCACTCCACACTTCCAACCCATAAACGTTTAGGATACTTTTTGCTTTATCAAAAAGTCTAAAACGCACTAAAATCTCGGTAAGATTGACGTGTCCTAACCAAATGATGTCCGGTTTCCAAAAATAAACAGCTTGTAAAACCTTAATAATAAACTTTAATTTGCTCAATTTTGAAGTACCCGATGCATGCCAGGAGACTTCAAACGGCTCTTCAAATCCTCCATCCTGTGGCGCCAGAAGCGAAAAAACCTTTACATTATTTGCTCCTTCTATTTCACGCAACGCATTAATTTGATATCGGTTATACCTACTGATACCACCTTTATCGAAACAGCCTGGAGAGAGATATAAAATTTTCTTCATGAAATTTACTTTTTATAAATAGAATTGGGCGTTAGAACATCAGTACTATTTAAACAACTCATAACACCAATCCATGTGCCTTCAGGAACGACAGTACCGGGCAACAGAACTGAGTTCAAACCAACAGCAGCCCTATCACCAATAACTACGTTACCAACAATCATAAATTGATCGTCCTTTTTTGCCATGGTTGAAAAAGAATATCTTTTTTGATCTTCCATAGCGTTCAGATCTCTATAGTGATGAGAAAGACTGTAAATTTTGCTTCCAGAAGCGATTGTTACATTTTCCCCAATGGAGACGCCTCCATGAGATTGTATTAAACTAAAGGGTGCAATATGAACGCCGTTTCCTAATACTAAATCCCCCCAAGGTATTATGTTTTCCCCAGTCTTATAAAACTTTCTTCCTTCAGAATTAAAAGCACCACCCAATAAAATGGTGTTTTTATCTATCCACACGTTACTACCAACACTTATAGTTTGAATGTTTTCGAAATACACCCCTTCATCTATAATGACATTTTTACCGCACGATTTAAATTTTTTCCTGTAATACATATAGCGCAGTCTTCTACCTATACCACCAGAAACTGGGCGAAGAAAAGACTCCACTAGTTTACCAAAATGATTACTCATTCAGCAATTGTTTTATAACATCACACACAAACTTCACTTGTTCTTCCTTGAGGTCATAGTAGGTTGGAAGGTTAATACCTTGTTGGTAAACTCTATCTGTTACGGGGGTATTATTAACATCTTTCAAGTATGGCATTTGCGACATCGGATAAAAAAATGGGCGTGAATCCACATCACGCTTTTTGAGCTCTATCATAAATTTCTCTCGTGTATCCCAGTTCCAGTTTTTATTTTCCAAACAGATTAACCAATAGGCATTTTCAGCCCACTCCTCTGTATTATTTAAATTAACACCATCAATCTTACCCAAGTATTTAGTGTACCAATCAAAGATTTCTTGACGTTTTTTCATAAAATCATCAATGCGTTCCAATTGTGCACAACCCAATGCTGCTTGGACATTGGTCAACCTAAAGTTAAAGCCGGCAGCCGTATGCCAATATCGCTTTTCTTTACTCATAGCATGATCCCTCAAATACTTACAACGGTTGTAAAAATCTTCATCATCCGTGGTGATCATGCCTCCTTCTCCAGTAGTCAAGTTTTTATTGCCATAAAAACTGAAGGTTGCACAATGCCCCCATGATCCTACGCGTTTCCCCTTAATTTTAGCGCCATGCGCTTCTGCAGCATCTTCAATGACCCATAAGCCATGTTTATTGGCTATTTCCAAAATAACGTCCATTTGAGCTGGGTGTCCATACAAATGGACGGGCATTATGGCTTTTGTTTTCGGAGTGATCAAAGCTTCAATACTCTTTGGGTCAATACACAAATTAAATTCGTCGATATCTGCAAAAACAGGCGTGGCATTACAATGTAATACGGCATTGGCAGTGGCAATAAACGACAGGTTGGGCATGATGACCTCATCGCCTTCTCCAATGCCGTGAGCAGTGAGTGCCAACTGAATAGCTACAGTACCATTACTCACGGAAATTGCATAACGAGATTCGCAAAAATCGGCAAACTCTGCTTCAAAACGATCTATATATTTACCTAAACTGGAGACCCAAGTGGATTTGACAGCGTCTGTAACATAGTCAATCTCTTTTTGGGTAATGGAGGGTTTTGATATGGGTATAAACATTTTTTTAAATTTTTGATAGTATATAGTTTAATCTAATTTCATAAGTGTGGTCACTATGCGCCCTTTTGACACCCGCTTCCCGAATTTTTTTCATTTCGTCTGGAAATCTTTTAGCCTTATCCAAAATCTCAAGTAATTCATCATAGCAATTGAAAATTAATACCTCATTACCTGGTTCAAAACAAGCTTCAATTGATTTTCTGCTATCCAAAATATGGAGACCGCCACAACCGGCAATTTCAAAAGCGCGACAATTAACAGAGTCAAACTCTCTCATAGGACTTGTATTTAAAACACCCAACCCACTTCCAAATATTTTAGATTTTTGCTTTTTAGTTATGAATTTTTTCGTGTGATTTTTTATAATTTCCTTGTACGCCCAATTTGGCGGCGTCGGACCATATAAACCTAATTCAACGTCGTCCTGAATTAATTTTTTTGTTATAAATTGTCTATAGTCATAAAAAGAACCAGCAATGACCAACTCATTATTAGATTGCTGATGTGTAGGCTTGTGCCAGGCAGGATTCATGGCTTCCAAAAGCTGTTCTGCGTTAATCCCTAAACTCTTCACTTTATGGGCAGCATAGGCGTCTTTTATATAAACAAAGTCCCAATATTCTGAGAGCACACCTCTTTTAGTCATATTTGCGGCAGGATCACCCCACCAAGACACCGTAATAATTCCTTTTTTCTTACATTCATATAAGACAGTTTCATCCAAGCTTTGTGTCAAGGAAATCATCAGGTCAATCTTTGTAGTATGAATGATTTCTAAAATGAACTTTTCTTGATTAGATAATTGTGGGAATAATTTACTCTGGATATCCTTGACCGCACGATAAATTTTGGAATAGGATTTACTTACAGAGATTGTTCCCATATGAATAACCTCATGACCCATTTGTTTCAAAGTAAAAGAAACATTGTCAACAAAGCTGTCGTCGAGACAATAATTAGGTATTAATATCTTCATCAAATTTTTCTAATAAAGTAGCATATACTTCTTCGCAAAAGTATGGACTTTGTTTATAATATAATCCATTCCTATTCAAAGCTTCTCGAAAATGGAATGTTTCCAAATTTGCAAAATCAACTAAAAGCATTTTTGGAAATGTTTTTTCAATAATATAATCTTGGGCAGTAATCAATTTATCCGAACACCAGACATCTAAATCTAAAGCTAAATACTCAAAGATTTTATTTGGCGCACAATATTTAACATTTAAAGAATTTGCCTTATAAAGCACGAGGCCAACATCGTATAGGCCTTTTAAACTAGGAATGTCAATATAATTAATACTTCCTTTGAACTCAACATTTTTATATGAATTCAATGTGTCAATAATTTTTTTATTTGATGTATGTGAATAAAATGTAATTTCAAATTTATTATTATTACCATATTGTGTCAATATTTCATTTAAGTACATTCCTTCAAACGAAAGTGAACCTATATATAAAAGTTTAATTGTATTGTTCCCTTTTACATTTTCCTTTGAAGCATATTTCGAGCCGTCGATCAACCATAATCGTGATGGATAATTAGGCATAACATGTAGTTTTGAAATGTCTAGGGTAGGAAAATCATTTTTAAAAAAATTAAGACGATCATTATTGGTATGTGAAATCCACCTAGCACTTTTTAAAATTGGTAGTTCATATTTTCTTCCCAAACGCTCAAATAATGATTGTTTTTTATAATCTGTAATGGAAAAATATTCGTGGTAATGGACAAAAATATTATATTCATTTAATTCAAATATTTTTTGAAATATTGCTAATGGAGAAACACTGATTGATTCAAAATATAAAATATTTTTAGGTTTGAAAATCAATAAAATAAAACACTTTAAGGTGTAGATAAAATAGTCAAAAGTGGTTAATATTTTGTTAACTATGCTAAAGTTTGAAGTTTTTAGTTTCTTAGTAGTTATTAATTTATAGTCCACATCTTGCTCGTCTAAAAATGATAGAACATTTAATAAAGGTGGGTAGAGCTCCTTTGGCCGGTAATGTAGAATTAGTAAATTCATTACATTAATGTTTGTTAATAGCTTTAATAATTCGTGCCCCAACTATAGCCCAAGTATTATTTTGTATCGCATTAGATCGAGCATTTACCCTCATAGATTGATACTTTTCGGGGTTGATTATTAATTGTTCCATCCAAAATTTCAATTCAGAGGGATCTCTTGGTTCTTTTAATAGATATCCAGTATGACCATCAAGTAAATATTCTGGAATGGCAAATCTATCTGATGCAATTGACACACATCCAAAATAGGACAGCTCATTTATGACTAATGTATTAGTATCTTTCAATGTTGGATGTATTAAGGCAAATGTATTTTCGAAAATCTTAATGAGATCTTTCTTATCTTTCTTTTTTGCTTTATTAAAAAAGCCTAGATATTCTACTCCGTCGATCTCCTTAATTTTCTCTCCAGGATCTTCTCCTACAATCCACAAATTGATGAAGTCATAAGATTTTTTTAATGCCTGAAATGCTTCAACTACAACTCTTCCTCCTTTCGGAATAAATTCTCTTGAAATAAATAAAAAATTAAATCCTTTTGTGTATTTATCTTCTTTAGGAATATCGATGAACCCTCCCACTCCAACATTTAGAAAGTTATTACCATTCAGGTTATAGGCTTTTTTTGTCTCGTTTAAAGCCCACTCTGACCTAAAAAAAACTTTTTCAGCATTATTTAACCAATTCGCTTCCTTTTTAAAAATCCTATTTAAGTCTGTTTCCTTAAACTCATTTTTATCATTATAGATTTCAACATAAGTAGCAAAGCAGGCATCATTAAAGCAATAATATGGCTTATTGGGAAGGGTGGAAATCCATTGCGTAAAACCATGAAAAAAATAGGCATCAAACTCACCTTCTATATCTTCAAACTGATTACCTACATCAGTAAGTCGTAGTTTCGAAAAATGATGATAATCTCTTTTTAAATGAAGCTTTTTACGTAGGCCTGACTTAATTTTGGACATAACATCAGGCTTAGGATTTATTAAATAATAATCCGTATCAAAGGAATCTTTAAGGTAATTATAAGTTGCAAAATTAACCCCAGAGCCACCCCCACTCGATTCTTTTAAACTTGTATTTGTAATATATGCTAATCTCATTTTGTAAACTATTTTTAAATCAAAACTAAATGATTAAGAAAAACTCCATTATGAATAAACACTTTACCGACCATAACCACAAATTTAGTAGTTGCGCACCATTTAACCCGTTTATAAAGACCGTGGACTAAACATAAAAAGATGGGATTCAGTCGCTAATAGTAAAATGTGCATACTTTACTTTTAAAAAACCTTTGATGATTTTTGATTTTTATATTACAAGGATTTAATCAAATTTTCAATAATAAAGTCATAGGAATATTTCTTTATAATTTCTCCACTGCTATTTCCCATTCTTTTTGCAACCTCTGGATTTTTAGATAGGAAATCAATTTTTGAACTTAGTTCATCAATGTCTCCCATCTCATAAACATAGCCATTCTCAGCCCTGCACAAATCCACAACAGACCCTACAGTGTTTGACAGAATTATAGGCAGATTAAAATTCATGGCTTCATTTACCACCAACCCCCAAGTTTCCAATTGACTTGGCAATACCAAAAGATCTCCCGTTAGGTAATAATCCAATAAAGCCCCTTGATTTTTAAAACCCACCATTTTAAATGTGTTGGGTGGATATGCTTCACACGCTTGTTTAACTTCATTATACAATTTACCATGACCTACAATGGTGAGATGCACTCTTTCATTAATTTTTCCAACGGCCTCAATTAAATCAAAAATTCGTTTTTCCGGATGGAGCCTTCCAATAAAAAGAACATTAAACTTATTTGGAATACCCAATTTGTTGCGTATTTCTTCTTTGTTATTTTTATGTGCCTGATAATAACTTTCAAATTTTGTATTATCTATGGCATGCGGTAGATGAAGAAGCTGTCCTTCCTTTACCCCGTAAGACTGAAAAAAAGATTTATTCTGTGTGCCTACATAACTGATTTTGGTATATAATGGAAATAGAAACATCCCATATAGAAAATGTTTTACTTTTCTCATCCAACCCACTAATCTCTTATCTCCTTCTATTGAGTTATCTCCACGAACGTACACTTTTATTTTTAACAATTTACAGCAAAAAACAGCCCAGACCATTGTAAAATAATTCCATCCATTGATTACGAGAACATCAGGCCTATCTTCTTTAAGTCTGCCATAAATACTAAAATTCATCAAGCCAAAAAAACCATTGAACATCCCCTTTTTAAATGCTTTATTTTCCAAGATCTCGTGCCTATGGCCTGCAACTAAATCCACATCCCAATTGGGGAGTTCGCCAAGCTCAGGATGGAAGCGCATTCCATCTTGAGACAAACCATAATCGGTACAATAGTAAACCTTTAAATCGACCATTTCATTTTGCGCCATTCTATCATAAAGTGGCGAATGGTATTGAATGGGATGGGATTGTAAGAATGATATTTTATATATTTCCATTCCCTAAAACTTTATTTAAACCACCAACCAATGTTTTAGCTGACGCCCTTGCGCTGTATTTTTCCAAACATTCTATCTTAACATTCCACTTAACTTCCTTTAAAAAATAGCAGCCTAATACGCTTTCAAGTTTTGCATCCAAATCTTTATCGGATTCATTTTCATCATAGATCATTAAAAACTGGTCAACATTACATTCTCTTAAAATATCAACAACCGAACTTTCTTTATGGAAAAAAGCGAATACGGGCCGTTTGCTTAAAATGGATTGAAAAATCTTGGAGGCTGTATAATGCGGTGACGGACTTCCTATGGCCAACACCCCTTGTGCCTGACCCAAATAATATAGGATATTTAAAAATGGTAATCGGTCCCTTTTTTCAATAACAACATCCGAAAGGCCATAATCATTAGCGAGCTCTTGTATGGTTTTCCCGGGGTATAATCCTGTACCAATAAAATAAAGTCGAATATTGTCATTCCATTGGTTCGTATCCCGAAACCTTTTTATAGTTGCAAAAAATTTATTGAAAAATGATACCGAATTTGGTAAAAATGCGCCAGCATAGATATATGGAACAACGTCTTTCTCATTATTCCATGGCGTTGCAATATCTAATTTTATATCATGATCATTAGGGTCAAAACCATAAGGCATTGCCACATTTATTTTCTTTGAGGCTTTATCATTTCTGTCCAAAACATCTTGATAGTAGGCTTTTGCTACCCCACTTATCAAACTTGCCTTTTTTACAGCTATGGGTTCCAAAATTCGAGCAATCCCTAAGGCTAACCGTTGCCGAATACCAGAACTTGGATAATTTTTCATGTCTCGCACCCAAGGATCAATATAATCAATTCCATAAGGAATTTTATATTTTGAATAGAGCAATCTTCCTATTAATGCTGGATAATAAGATGGCACTGGTATCCAAATAAAATCAATTTTATTATCTGCAATAATTTTTTTTGCTCCCTTATAAAGCTGCCAAAAGGACCGAATCCCAATATCACCAAATATCCTGATTTTACCTAATGGAAAAGCTTTCACACGATGGACTTCAAAATGATCTCTAAACGTCTTTTTAAAATCTAAATCGGGTGTTTCTTCAAAAAACTCTTCTTTGACCGTAAGAATTATTGGATGCCAATCAAATTCCGGCAAAAAGTTACCAATCAATCTTGGTCTATGAACACCGGCTAAATTTGCAGGATGCCAATGCGGATATATTATTAGAAGGTTTTTCATTTAACCATCTCTTTCAATATATTACTTTGGGTTTCCCAAGAAAATACCTTTGCCCGTTTCCACCGTTCTACTTTATAACTATGTTGTAATAACTCTCTATTCAATTGGCGAATTTCATCACTTAACGATGTTTCTATGATTATACCTGCTTGCTTCCCTAATTTCTTTAAAAAATGGGTTTGACCAAAGGTGTCTGTGGCTAATATGAATAGTCCCGCTTGGGCATAGGCTAAGAATTTATTGGTCAAACAAATGTCTCGATTTCCATCCACATCTCTATTTTCTAATGCTAAACCAACATCCATTTTAGATAAAAATTCATGTAACTTATCTTGGCTCATTGGAGAATGTATAACTACATTATCTGAGATCTCCATCCGTTCAATAAAATTCTGATCAGGTTTTCCTATCAAGTGAAATTTGATGTTTGAAAACTCCTTTGCAACTTCAAAAACCTCTTCCAATCCTCTTTTAGGACTAATATTCTGAGAGAACCAAACGAAGTTAATCTCTTTATTGATCGCTATTGGTTCTGGAAAATCATCGGATCTAAAAGAATTAATGATCACAGCTCTTTTTGTCTGTTGCTTAAAGTTAAAAACAGTTTCACATTTTAATTTAATACCTTCTGAAGCATAAGTTATGGCATCGGCACTATTGAAAGTGGACTGCATAATTACGATTCTGTTCTTATATTCATGTTTTTCGTTAAAATACAATGCTTCTCCTGGGTGATAATCTTCAATATCCAATTGTAACTTTATAGAAGAATTAATAGCCAATTTATAGGCTGGATAGAAAGCTCCTAAATTGTGGGCAATTACTCTTGATAGATTTACATTCTTAAATAATCGTTTTGTTTTGAACCACAATTGTGGTGCCTTATCATTATTAGCAAATGCACAAATCTGAGGGTTATTTTTAAAAAAACTATTGAATACAATTGCTATTTTATGTAGGACTCTGGATACAATGGTTTCCAGAAATATTTTTTTCCGATCTATTTCTATAAAATTGACTTCAGGGTTTCTAAGTTTGATTTCTTTAGTCAAGGCCATGCTCCAATCGTCACTCAAAAAATACATAACGTGACATTTAACATTGCTTTTCAATGTTTCAAATTCTTTCACCAACCTAGGATTTGTCGCTAAACTCCCCGTCGTAATAAATAAAATTTCAGATGTTTTATTCATTTGTTACTCGGTACTCAAAATCATCATGTCCAAAATAAAAATCATGATTTGAAAATCCGAAGATACTAAGATGAGAGACATTAACCATAGTTCAACCGTTTACTTTGGTAGAGCCATGTAGTTTTTGCTCGTATAGTCTTATATACTCTAAAGAAATCGATTCAACTGAAAATCGTTGTACAGCATCCATCCTCACAGTTTCCAAATTAATTTCATTCAATCTGTTAACAGCATCGGCCATGCCTTTTACATCTTCCACAATAAATCCGTTCACCTCAGATTTAACAACTTCTGGCACTGACCCTCTATTAAAACCGATGACAGGAACCCCACATGATAAAGCTTCTGCCATGACAATTCCAAACGGTTCTTCCCATTTAATTGGAAATAGGAAGGCCTTAGACTTCTGAAAAAACCTTAGTTTTTTATCATCATTGATAGGGCCGACATAGCTTATTAATGGGTGATCCAAAAATGGCTTGATGGACGATTCAAAATAATCTTCAAAACCACTAGAGATATTTCCAGCAATTACCAACTTTTCTTGTGTCATAAGTGCTACTTCAATAGCTTCTTTAGTGCCTTTTACATTTTCTATACGTCCTAAAAAGAATAAAATCTCTTTTTTTACCTCATTATTTGGGACAAAAAAATTGGTGTTCGTGAAATTATGAATTGCTGAACACTTATGTCTAATTGGATGAGTTTTAATCATGTGTTCACCACAGGAGGTAAATGAAAGTTTTTTGCCAGCAATTTTGCTAGCCATGACACTAGATTTTTTACTTATTTCACGTTGGTATGATTGAATTACAGGAATCTTAGCAAATAAAAAGGAAGGATATAAATAAAGCAATCGGCTAAAGCTATGAATGATATCGGGCTTAATTTCATTAACTATTTTTGTCAGATATTGTGTATTCTTCAGAACATTGATAACGCCTCTAGAATGCAACTTTGGCCATCCGAAAAGTTTTACTATATCCTTGTTTTTCGAATTTGGATGCGCAACCAAATATACTTCATGTCCTTGCTTTTGAAAGGCCGTTATTAAACCATCTACAATTCTTTCTATACCACCATAGTTGGTAGGAGGAACAGGTATTTCAGGATCTACTGTTAAAAGAATTCTCATATCATTATTATAAAGACCACTTGATTAATTAGGGTTAACTTTAGTTGGTAGAACATATTCCTTAAAAATTATTGCTAAGTGTTTTGATTATAGAAATTATTCTGAGAACTAATACTTTCCTGTCAAAGTTCATTACTCGTCATCCCAATATTGTACCGTTATAAAATAGGATTTGTCAAAGTATTCTCAATTCAACTTAAGATTTTCAAAACATTATCTTCATAACTATTTTTGTTGGCAAAGGCCTTTCTTTTCTCAAATAGCGAGATGTTGGATATATTATCCCAATCCTTCATTTGCTGATCAAAAAATTCAGGGAAGTATGAATTATCAAATGTATTCAACATTGGAAAGAGATTTTCATTATCATACATACTAATCCTCGTGGAAATTATGGGTTTTCCTGTGGATAGATATTCCATGATTTTATGGGAATTGGAACATTCGTTCTTGTCATGTTTATAATCATAGCAAACTAAAAATGCATCAATATTTTGATATGCTGCAGCCAGTTCTTCAGGTGTTACAATACCATGGAGCACACAATTTTCACTCTCACTTAAAAAATCAATAAATTCATAAGTATCTGGAGACGTGTCGACCCCTAAATTCGTATTGGCTGTTTGAAAAGCACCATAAAAATGGAACTGCAGCTCTGAATGATTTGAAACGATTTTCTTTATGACCAATTTATCCAAGATGGGACCAATAAGTAAATTACCTACATACGCAATGTGTTTTGGTTTTATAACCTCCTTATACTGGTAATCCTTTTGTGAGAAAAAAGGACTGAGACCATGATGCAACAATTTCTTCGGTGCAAAATTTGGGAAGGCTCGAAGGATCACTGGAGAAATCGATACCAGTTCATCAAAACCTTTATAAGCTTCTCGATACTTAACATTCACTTGATCTACCGGAAAAAAGATGGTACGTTTAGCCTTAAATAAAGAAAGATCTGTAAAAACGCCGTTACAATCAAATGAAATCAAGATATCCAGTTTAGGATGCTTTTTAGTCCACGATTTAATCTTTAATGGCAAAATAACATGATATAAAAATCTAAAGTGAAATCTAAATTTGTTGACGTAGTTTGAAATATTGATATTGGTCAGCACAATATTTGTGTGATCTTTACAAATTTCATCTGAGGAGCTTTTATTCTGAACATTCAAGTTAAGAAAGTACACGTTGGCACCCATTTCAGCAAGCGCCAAGGCATAATGATGTTTAGAAATTTTAGACTTTCCCCAGGGTTCAGGAGAAATAATTAAAACATTCTGATTGGACATATAGTTATTTAAACAGTTTTCTAAACGCACTTGTACTCTCTAAAAGAGTGATATAACGTTTTCTGAGTTTTTCATTAGTACCATAAAACTCATGAGGCACTGGCGGCTTTTTCATGATATCCTCAAAGGCATCAACGGAGAGATTTAGTTTCTTTAACACATATTCTTTATCCATGAATAATTGTGCTTCATCGTAAATAGGAGTTTGCAACTCAGCTAGCGCGTCCTCTCTGGTGATTTGACCAGAACATATCAAAGTGCTCAAATGCGCTTTCCTTTTGTCCACACCAAATTTTTCTGGTAAAATATGGTTTTGATAGAATTTTGTCCAAAGTGATTCGCAATGTTTCCCCCCGTAATCACGCCAATCAAACTCTTTGACGATAGTATCTATAGCATCTTGCTTATTATAATCTACAAAATCTAAAATAGAAATTGGAACTAATTTCTTAAAGCCTGTATACTTAATTAATTTCCAAAACGGAACTCTTGGATAAGTATCCAATTTAATATGACCAAATTGTCGATGAATATTTCTTAGATTCGTATAATCCAATTTGGTATAAATCCAAGCCTTCGGCAAGATAAACTCAGTCACTATGTTGGTTCCACTGATGATATAATCAATATCAAATTTTGATGCAAGCTTAAACATTGTGGCTTGAATGGCATGGTCTGACACTACTTCTATGTCAATAACCGAAGCTTTGAGATATGATAGTTGTAAATCCCTAAACTCTTCCCAATTAACTACAATAGTATGTAAATCAAATCCGGTGCTTTCAATAATGCTATTTACGTTGTGCACGGCGAGTTCTGAGTTCCAGCCGTTATCAAAATGTACGGCTAAAGGTCGAAGTCCGTATTGTTGGACCAAATATGCAACATAGCTGCTATCGACCCCTCCACTTAGTCCAATAAGACAATCATATTTTTTTCCTTTTCCATTGGCTTTTATTTCAGCGATGGCCTTTTCTAAAACTTGTGTACGTTTTGGTTCTTCCAACAAATCGTTCTCAGCAGTTTGCTGATATTCATAATAATGGTTAGAAACACCTTGTTTATCAAATGTTATCTTAGGATCTGTGGTATCCATAACCGTTTTTGTACACATTTGGTAGGGTACGCTTGAAAACAAATCTGGATGGTACTTACTATTTTTTATTATCATCTTATTTTAGAAAAAACATTATTTATTAAAACGTTAGGTTTAGGGTAATTGATCATCACGCCTCTTTGTTCTGATGCATAAACAAACAGACTTCCTGCTGCAACAGCAGATGCATCAGCATTATTGACCACATTCACAAAATCATCCAAATGTGATGCGCCACCACAGGCCACTACGGGAATGGTAACCGTGTTCGAAACCTGCTTTACCAGATCCATATCAAAGCCTTGGTAGGTCCCATCCCTATCAATGGCCATTAAAATAAGCTCACCAGCACCTGCTTGTTCAGCTTTTTTAGCAAATTCAACTGGTGTCATACCTGTTTTTTTTGATCCGTTTTGTAAATATACCTTATAGTTGCCCAACCAATCTTTTTTAACATCAATAGATACAACCGCACTCTGACTACCAAATTGTTCTGAAATTTGAGTAATTAAATCAAGGTTTTTAAAGGCCGTCGCATTGAGAATCACTTTCTCAGCCCCCTCATAAAGTATTTCCTTTACCTCCTCTATTCTGGTGATACCACCTCCGTAAGATAGTGGCATAAAAGCCTCCCCTGCTATTTCCCTAATTTGGGAGATATTGGGAGCCCGCTTTTCCTTTGTGGCGGAAATATCCAAAACAACAATTTCATCAACTTCCTTTTCATTGAATATTTTAACCGCATTAATGGGGTCACCAATATACTTATGGTTTTTAAATTTAACTGACTTAACAAGGCCACCATTTTGAATTAATAATACAGGTATGACTCTAATGCGTCTCATCATTAGTTATCTATAAAATTACGCAAGAATTGCATGCCGTATTTATGACTCTTTTCCGGATGAAACTGCATACCAATTATATTGTCTTTTATAAAACCTGCGGTAAACTCATATCCATAAGTTGCGGTAACTGCTATATCCTCTGGTTGATTACAAGCCATATGGTAGGTATGTACAAAATAAAATCGTGAATCTGTTGGCATGTCTTTAAACAGTGGCACATCTTGTTTATAGACTACATCAGTCCAACCCATATGTGGAATTTTCAAATTACTGGATAATTTGCTTTTATCAAATCGAACGGTTTGAGCATCAATCCACCCCAATCCTTTTTCTTTTCCTTCTTCACTTCCGTTGGTCATTAATTGTGCACCGAGACATATTCCTAAAATTGGTATCTTATCGTCTAAAACTCTTTTATTTAGGGCCTTCAACAAACCAGAAAATTTCAATTGTTTCATGCCGTAATCAAAATGCCCAACTCCTGGCAGAATCAGCTTTGAAGCATTTTGAATGTCTTCTACTCGGCTAGAAATAATAGCATCAGCATATCCTGCCTTCTTTAACATCTTTTGTATTGAAGTTATATTACCTATCTTATAATCGATTATAGTAATCATAATTCGATACTATTTAACTTATTCTTGTTACTTATGAAATAGATGAAGAATGAAATAATTAATCCTAAGGTAACAATGGATTTCAAAAATATAGAGATATCCTTTAAAAAATAAACAGTTACTAAACTCATCAAAATCAAGATTAACCATCTTATGGGGTAGTAGTTTAAATTATTGTTTTGCTTATAATCTTTCAAGTAGAATCCAGCAAAACCAATATATAACAAACTGATGAACGTTGTAATTGCTGCAGCTTCAAAACCGTAAATAGGTATAAAAATTAAATTTAATCCTACGTTTAGAATGCCACCTATAGTGGATACTTTCCATAATTGATTTGTTTTTTCCAAATAGAATAATTTGCTTATAGATGCCCAATACATTGGTCGATAGGAATATCCCATAATTATTATAATCGCAATATAGTATACGCTACTTAACTCCTCATTGCTAATTAATATATTGAAAATCTCTTTCGCCCATAATGAAGCTGTAAAGGACAGTAATATAAAACCTATCTGTAAAAAAAAAGTTAGGTCTCTCGCTTGGTTTTCGGCTTCAGGATTTTCTTTACTAAATAATTTTGTGTAATAAGGACCAACTGCCATACCCACTGCTGTTCCGAGTATTTCAAAATAATTACCGATGATATATGCCATATTGTATTTACCAATATTGTCTATAGAAACATGTAATTGATCCATTACCAACCGGTCTGAAGAATTAAGCAAATAGGCTGAGTAATTATGAGGTAAAGTTGGCAGACCAACCTTAAGTGTATTTTTTACAAACGACTTTTTTAAACTAAAAATAGGATACAATTTTAATTGAACCATGATTGGCCAAAAATATGAGCAGAACATGATAAAGGCACCCGCTGCGGCTGAGTAATACCAGCCCATATAACCTATTTTTAAAATTACAATACAATAATAGCTGATAATAATGGTAGCTGTGCCTGTTATAGCTGTTGTTATAAATATTCTTTGCGGTTTCTGGGCTATTTGGAAGTATCTACCACCCAAAGAATTTACAACAGAAAATAAGTAATTAGGAATAACCAACAGAGCAATCAATAATGTTTTATTGCCTCCTACTTCTTCAGGAATAATTAAATATAAAATAATGATGTAAATTAGAGTAAATAGCTGTTTCCATAAATATAAAATGCCACTATATCTTCTCCAATAATTTCTCCATCGATTTGGTTTTTTAAAAAATGAATTGACTAATAATACATCTAAACCTAAAGTTTGTAATCCCATTAGCAAGCCATTATACGCCATTATAGTACCGTAAACACCATAGTCCAATGGCGTAAGATATTTGGTGATAATGGGCAGTAAGGCAATATTAGCAAGTTTTGGTATTTGTGGTCCTAGTGCATATAAAATTGTATGTGAAAATAATTTCTTAAGCATCAATTTTCTTTCTTCTAATTAATTTAGCTGGTACCCCACCTACAATTGTAAATGGTTCAATATCTTTTACTACCACTGTATTAGCACCGACTATTGCATTACTACCTATTGTGACTCCAGGATTAATAAAAACATTTGCTCCGATCCAAACGTAATCGCCTATGGTAACATTATCTAATTTATTTTCCTTGGACTTTGAAAAATCTTGATCTGATATTCTACTTTGCGTATAAATTCGAACATTATGACTTATACTACAGTGGCATCCGATTGAGACTATGCAGCGCTTTGAGGATTGAATAGTGGATAATTCACCAATATAGGACCCTTCACCGCAATGGATCTTACCTTCGCCATAGAATAATATGTTATCTCCGTTAAATCTAAAGTTTTCAGAAATGTTGTATTTTCTTCTATAGGAATCATATTTATTTTTTTGACTGAGAAATTTGCCGATCTCATATATCCTTAAACAAATTTTATTTATTAATGATTTAATCATTTTTATTTACAAATTTTCGCCATTTATTATTATTGATTTCTATAAAATCGTCTTTATATTCTTTATCATTTGTCATATTCTCCAATTTAAGAAACAAATGATGTAGCTCTTCACTGTCCTTAACATTAAATATGTAATTGCTCTGAATGTTGTTTGAACCAACCCATCTATTGGTAATTAACCTTACAACTTTGTTTTTAGTAATTAATGCGTCTAAAAAAACCGTGGAATGAGCACTCGTTAATATTAAATCAGCCATCCTAAAATCGTCGATAAGGTTTTTCTCCCTGCTTATGTTATATTCCGCGTCTTTTAGTACTTCAAGTAAATTCTCAGCTTTCACGTGTCCTCCCGGATGCAATCTAATTGTCAATTTAATATTAGGTAGTGTTACACTGTGTTTTATTATAGTCCATTCAGCGACAAAGCAATCTAATGTTGTTAAACACCATAAAATATTTTTAATAGTAATTGATCCTTTTTTATGGTCAACTTTTTCTCCTGAATTTATGTATTTAGGATTTCCTAGCGGTAAAATATAGTCATTGTTTAAGCTATTATTCTGTTTAAACATTTCTTTATAGTAGTTTCCCCATACAATAAATTTATTAGGCAATGGAAGTCCAGCATCAATTTCTTTATCAGTTATCATATAGACAGTATGTACTTCGCTAAAATTTCCATGTTGAATACCATAAGAATACGCTTTATGGTTTTGAGAATGATTAACGGCACTACTAATGGTTTTACCATAAGGATAAAATTCATCTGAATACAGAAACGAAGCATTTTGGGTTTTAAAAAAATTATCTAACCATACATGTAAAAAAACTAAGTCACTTTTGTTTTGTAATGTTGCTAATAAATCTTCTTTTAAAAAGTTAAGTGTAAAATCAATGCCATCAATTTTAATTTCTTTGAATTTTGTCCTTTTAATCTTATAAGAGAGATTTAGTAATTGAAATAGCGTATTTAAAATTTCGATTATATTTGGTTTTTTATCAATAAATTCTTGTGGTGTTTCAGGTGCAGGACTATGTTGAAGTCGCCATTCCAATACGGGAATAATCGATAGAACTTTATTTTCTAAAGTAAATATTTTCTTTAACTCCAAATATTGACCATTATAATCTAGTTTGTTTTTTAAGGAATTAATTAAATAATAGTTATTTGAGTTTGCTTTTATATACACTTTGTTATTTCGGTAAAGCAAAATAGATTTAATTACAGATATTGAACTTTTTAAAATACTTTTAAAATTAGTTTTACTTTGAATAGGTGCTAAAAATAATATCTGAACTGAAATGTCATATTTATATTTAACAAGTAGCTTTCTTATAGAGTTTTCAAAGCACAAAAGTTCATTAGGTAAAATCAATGTGAGCTGTCGATATTCTTCCTGAATGGTTTCTGAAGAATATTTTAGTAGCGTTAATAATAAAAAAAAATCTTTCCCCCAATGGTATATTGGGTGCTTACTCCCCGTATCAGACAACCAGTAAATAGGTAAGCCATTAATGTTATATGATAAAATATTTTTTTGAGAAACAATTTGATCAATAAATTCTTTATAAAGATTCAGAGCTCCTTTATATAGGTCATCTTGATTATAGAAATCTGAAACATTTAATTTTTCTTCTTGGTTTATGCTATTTGGAATATCAAGAAGACAATCATCTTTATTCTCAATTGGAAGATTTCTTATACGACTTAAATTGATCGTTAGCATGAATAATCCACTTTTATGTATTTTCAAGAACTAAATAATCACTGCTTAATCTATCGGTCATTATTATATTTAATACCGCGTTCTAAATTTCGACTTGAGCAATTAATTCCTTTAATTTTTTTATAATTTATTTTTCGAAATCAGAAATTCTGCATATTCAAAATCATCAATATAATCAATATCGATAGATCTATTTCTAGGCATTATATAAGCAAATGAATTTTCAGTATAATACGTTCTAGACTTCAACAACTCATACTTAAATATATATATGGCACCGTTAGGGTAATATGTTGGTTGTAAATCTTGTCTATTTTGTAGCTTTTCATTTGGTAGGGAAATAATTCTTTGATCACTATCAATATTTTTATGCCATGATATAGGATGCATTTCTTGTGTGTAACTAATAACGGAGTCCGCATTATTAACTTTAAATAATTTAATAGCATTATCAACATCATAACTGGTTCGCAGGGGCGAGGTTGGTTGTAGTACAATTAGACTCTCCACGTTAATGCTTTCCTCTTTACAAATACGATTGATCGTATATAGATAAGTGTCTACCGCTAAAGAATCGTCCTCAGCGAGATGTTTTGGTCTAAGAAAAGGAACTTCGGCACCATATTTCTCTGCAACTTCAGCAATATTCGAGTCATCAGTAGAAACTATTACTCTACTCACTAATTTAGATGTCAATGCAGCTTCTATAGTATAGGCTATTAAAGGTTTACCACTCAGTAATTTGACATTTTTACCTGGCAATCCTTTTGAATCACCTCGGGCTGGTATTATTACTATCATTTTATTTTATATGTTCCACTAATTCTTGTGCTCTAATGTAATCATCAGGCTTTCCAATATCGATCCAAAATCCTAATATTGGATTATGAATTAACTTTCCACCATCTTTTACAACGCTTTCCATTAAGTCAGTGATATCATAAAATTCATTTTTTGGAATTTTATTAATCAATCTTTTATTCAATATATATATTCCAGCATTAGAATGATAAACATAAGTTGGCTTTTCTTTAAAGTCAAGTATTTGATTCTCATTTGTGTCAAAAACAGCATAGGGTACGTCCACCTTGTATACTGTAGAAGCTACCACCATGTCTGCCTCAAATTTAACGAGGTCTATATACATTGCTTCAAAATCAACATTTGTAAATAAATCGCTGTTCATTAAAAGTACATTATCCGATTTAAATTCATCTACTAATGCCAATGATCCTGCGGTTCCCAAAAACTTATCCTCCCATACATATTCTATGTTAATTCCTTTCTGACTTCCATCTCCGAAATAGTCCTGAATTTGCTCTCCTAAGTAATTTAAAGAGATATAAATTTTCTTAATACCATACCTTATTAGGTGATTAATATTATGTTCTATTATTGGCATATTACCTAATGGCAACATGGGTTTTGGAATTTCATCTGTTAACGGACTGAGACGTTTACCTCTTCCTCCAGCCATGATCATACACTCTATAGGTAAAGCAGCGACTTCCTTCTCCAAATCTATAATCCGCACCAGTTTTTTATCGTCGTTTAGGATAGGCAAAATCTTAATAACTCCATTCTTATATGGTTTTAAATCTAAAAACCCCTTATTATCATATTTAAAAATAAAATTTCTATTACAAATTAGACCCACGGATTTGTTGATATCAGCATCTTCAGCGAGTGATCTTCTGATATCTCCATCAGTAAGTGATCCTACAATCCTCTCATCTTTATCGTGAACAAACAAAATAAGTCCACTTACCTCTCTAATACTGTTCAATTTTTTGAGAGCATATAGAATATCATGGTCCTCAGAAATTAGAATATCATTAAGTTCCATCATTATATTAATTTAAATTCTCCCATTCTAATAAAGTATCTACTTCTATATCATTTTTCAGAGTTCTACCTACAACATATTTTATTTCGTCAGGAGCGATTCCAGAACCAGGTCGTTTTACCTCAAGGTCTTCCAATTTAATGGTATCTCCTTTTCTCAATTTTTTACCAGCAACAATGCTTCTTCTAAATTTAAGTTTTTTACTTTCTTCATCTGCGGAGACAATCCTAGTAAAACTTCCCAGTGATTGTTGAATGTTTTTACTTTCTCTAACAATCTCCTTCATCTCTCTCGGATCAGCAGATATTTGATGATCCCAACCTGGCATATCCTTATCTAATGTGAAATGTTTCTCTATTACACAAGCTCCAAGTGCTACTGCCGCCAATGGAATGGATGTTCCGATTGTATGGTCGGAGAATCCAATTGGATAATTGAAAGTTTGCTGTAACATTTTAATATTATTTAAATGAATATCTTCATTTTTTGGAGGATAAATTGAAATACAATGCAAAATGATAATTTGTGTATTACCTTCATTCTCAATTGTTTTTACAGCTCTTTCTATTTCTGAAATAGTTGACATTCCTGTGGATAGGATAATTGGTTTTTGATATTTTGCCATATGTTTTAACAATTCTAAATTGTTAATATCCATTGAGGCTATTTTTAAAAACGGCACATCCAGTTTTATGAGTAAATCAACTTCGTTCTTGGAAAATGGTGAAGAGCAAAAGTCAATTCCAATAGTTTTACAATAGTCTTTCAATTCAAAATGCTGGTCTTCTGTTAAAGCATATTTTTCGACCATTTCTTTTAAAGAACCAAAATGTTTTTTGCCACCATCTCCATCATCATAAGATTGGTTCTTATCATATTCACTTTTAGAAACAAGTGAACTTGGTGTCCATGATTGAAATTTCACTGCATCTGCGCCACATTCTTTGGCACTATCAATTATCCTTTTTGCCAAATCCATATCTCCGTTGTGATTGGCTCCAATTTCAGCAATAATATAAGGTTCTGAATAATTAAATATTTCTTTCGAACTATTAATTTTTATTTTCATATTTAAAATAGGTTTCTAAATTTATTATTTCACTCCACCAGCCCGTAAAAACTGCCTTAAAATTTGAATTTATAAATTTTATATATCTCCTTTTAAAGGCATCATTTTTCAATTCTACTTTTAGATTCTGAATTTGCTTAAGTTTATTTTCAAACAATGTTGTATAACTTTCCAAAGCATAGGTATTACAATACCTAATTAAAGCTGAATAGTGTATTTCCTTTACTTTAATTCCCAACTCTAATTTTTGGTCTGTTAACAGCAATGACATTCCAATAGTATTGTTGTTATACTGTCTGTAATATGTTTGAACGTCTCCTAAGAACTTGATTTTATAGTTATTTTGTATGAGTAAAGTGGTTATAAAAAACCAATCTACTGCAATTAAGTTTTTATCAAAATCCAATTTTCTTAAAATCATTTCGGATCGAACTGCTATATTTGAAAGACCAAAAACATTACCGTCGAATATTGTTTCCTGTATCCTATCTAAATTTTTAATTTCCTTCGCTAAGAAGTTTTCAATTCTAAAGCTTTCGCCAAAAACAGTTAGTTCATTAAAAACCAAATCGTTTTCCTCTAAAGATTTAATAGATCTTTTAATTCTATTTTCCGAAAAATAATCATCGCTATCACCAAATACAATACACTTATACCCTAATTCTAATACCGTATTAATACCTATTTCTCTATTTTTAGCAGGAGATTCGGCGGCTTTAACTTCAATAATATTTAAACTGGCATATTTAGCTTTGTAAGTTTCAAAATTTTTAATACCATCATTAATAACCAAAACATCAAAATCTGCATTGGTTTGGTTCTGTAAGGAAATAAAAAAATCATCCAAATAGCTTTCTGACGCAGGAAAAATTGTCGTTAAAAGTACGTGGGTAGATTTTTTCACGTTATCCGAATTCAGGCCTATCACTAATTAACTTCTTCTCCAACTCAAGCAACTTATTACTACGTTTCTTTAATATTTTGGCAGGAATTCCAGCATAAACACTCCATTCTTCCAAATCTTTTGTTACTAAAGACATTGAACCAATGCTACAGCCTTCTCCAATATGACAACCTCCAATAATAACAGTTCCTGCTCCAATAATAACATGCTTACCAATGGTCACCAAGCCTCCAATATGTGAGGTGTATTCTTGAGGTATTGATTGTGCTGTAAGAAAGTTTCCTGAATAGTCATCCGATGCACTATAAATTATTGTATTGGCTGCCATACTTGAAAAATTTTTTAAGATAATTCCAAAAAAACCACTCAAATGACATCCTCTGGCAATAAATACATTATTCCCAATTTCTATAAATCCCTTTGTAGCTGATAAAATTACAAAATCATCAATCCTCACATTATTTCCAATGGAGATGTTTTCTTGTCCATAAATTCTTGCGTCCGATGAGATTTTTACATTCTTTCCGATTTTCTTAAACCCAAAATCTGACAATTCATTTTCAGTATAGTATTTACTTTTTAGCATTTTATCTGATTTTATTTAACACTGCTTGGAATATTTACAATTCTATCCACCAAAAATCTGGCATTCATTTGTTCATCTTTTAAACAATTTTCATACATAGGCAATCTAAACATCAATTCCCAGATTGGCCTGGTCATTACCTTTGCTTCATTGGTTTCTTTTAAAAACAAATCTCTGGCATTTTTATTTTCAAGTTCTACACACATCAACCAATAATTCACTTTTGTTTCCGGCAATTCTGTCCTGAATATAGTGTCTGATCCTTTAAAGAATTCTTCATAGTTTTTAGCTAACTCCCTCTTCTTTTCAAGAAACCAGCTAAGCTTTTCAAGTTGTGCACAAGCCAAAGCAGCGTTAAGATTTGGCATCCTATAATTATATCCCAACTCATCATGAACATACTCATAGGCATGAGGTTGCTTTGCCGTAGTGGTTAAATATTTCGCTTTAATTCCTAAGGCAGTATTATTTGTAACTATTGCTCCGCCTCCTCCACTGGTTACTATTTTGTTTCCATTAAAAGAGAAAACACCTACTTCTCCAAAACTTCCGGTAGGTTGCCCTTTATATTCACTGCCTAAAGATTCTGCCGCATCTTCCACAACTGGGATTTTCCAAATATTGCATATCCTAATTATTTCATCAATACGAGCGGGGAAACCAAAGGTATGCATTGGTAAACACGCACTAATGCGATTTCCAGTCTTCTTGTTGTAGCAGCCATCTTCTCGAATGTCACCATACTCTTCTAGGAAATTTTGAAGGGCAACCGGAGATAATCCCATTGTGTCCCGATCAACATCCAGAAAAACCGGTTTGGCTCCATTATAAGCAATTGCATTGGCTGTTGCCACAAAAGTAAGGGCTTGGGTTAAAACTTCATCTCCATCTTTCACTCCAACCAAACGCAAAGCAACTTGGATTCCCGCAGTCCCATTAACAACCGCCACGGCCTTTTTGGTTTTGGTAATATCCTGCATCATGTTCTCAAACTTATCAACATAGGCACCTACTGAAGAAACAAACGTGGAATCTATAGTGTCTAAAAGATACTTTTTTTCATTGCCAATAAAACGCGGTTCGTGTAGCGGAATAAAGTCGCGATTTGGAAATTGAAATTTTATAAAATTTACAACATCGCTAAACATTATATATATCAGCTTTATAGTGTTTTAAATTTTCTTTATTAGAAAACCAGTCAATTGTTTGTCGCAATCCTTGTTCAAGACTATGTTCAACTTTCCAGTCGGTATGTTTCAAAAGCTTAGAATTATCACCAAACAAACGGAAGACTTCTGACTTTTCAGGTCGCATTCTATCTTCATCTTGAATAATTTTAGCATTTGGGTTGATCAGTTCAATTAGTGTATCAGCCATTTTTCGCATAGAAATCTCAGAGCTTGTCGCTATGTTGCATTCATGTCCAATTAAACTGTCAGTTTCAGCAATTTTAATAAAACCGCTTATCGTGTCTTTAACATATAATAAGTCTCTGGTAGGAGTTAAATCTCCCAAGTTAATTTCATCAAAACCATTTAAAAGTTGAGTAATTATTGTTGGAATAATTGCTCTTGCAGATTGTCTTGGTCCGTAGGTGTTAAAAGGTCGTACGATAGTTATTGGCATATCAAATGACCGGTAAAATGAGTCTGCCATACAATCCGCACCAATCTTCGAAGCTGAATAGGGTGATTGAGGCTGCTTTGGATGTTTTTCATCGATTGGAACATATTGTGCTGTTCCATAAACTTCTGAAGTAGATGTTACCAAAACTCTTTCGACTTCTAAATCCTTAGCAGCTTGAATTATATTTAAAGTGCCTTTTACATTGGTATCTACATAACTGTCTGGAGAATGATATGAATAAGGAATGGCTATTAATGCCGCTAAATGAAAAACGATATCGCAGTTTTTCATAGCAGTCCGTACTCCATTTGGGTCTCGTACATCTCCAGAAAAGATCTCAATTTTACTTAGTTTTTCTTTCGGAAAACTATCAAGCCATCCCCAAGAGTTAAAGGAATTATAATAAACAAACGCTTTTACTTCATGTCCATCATCAATTAATTTCTCAACTAAATGACTTCCTATGAAGCCGTCGGCTCCAGTAACCAATATTTTTTTATTATTTAAAATCATCTTATTTATTGACTTTTTTTGTATCTATTTATTTCTTCGTTTAATCCCTATTTCCATTCTTTTTCACATGATCATTGACAACTAATCAACATCCATCATATAAGAACTCAATTTCTTTGGCATTTTTTACTAAAAATTTGTGACTACAATTACTACAATATGTTTTATTAAACGTTTAAAATGTTATTTCACAAACTCAGATTGTTCTAGTTTACTTTTCAAGGCTATAATATTAAAGTTAAAATAACTTTACACTATTATCTTCAATGAAGTATCTTTCTTTTGTCTCCGGGCAAATTGCCAAGTTATCTTCATTAAAGTTCAACTTATGTCCAGCCTTACTAACCCAACCAATTTGACGGGAAGGATTACCAACAACAAGTGCATAATCTGGCACGTCTTTAATGACCACAGTACCAGCACCGATAAAGGCATATTCACCAATGGTGTTACCACATACAATAGTGGCGTTGGCACCAATGGAACACCCCTTTTTTAGCAATGTTTTTTTAAACTCTTCACGCCGAACAATAAAACTTCTTGGATTGATAACATTTGTAAACACCATAGAGGGCCCTAAAAAAACGTCGTCCTCAATGGTAACCCCTTCATAAATGGATATATTATTTTGTGTTTTCACTCCGTTGCCAATAGTGACTCTCGGTCCAACTACGCAGTTTTGACCAAAAGAACAGTTTTCACCAATACGAGTATGTGATAAGATGTGCGAAAAATGCCAGATTTTGGTATCGTTACCAATGATGACGTTATCATCAACATAACTTGATTCGTGTACAAAAAAATCGCTCATTGTATTAGGGATTAGGGATTAGGGATTAGGGATTAGGGATTAGGGATTAGGGATTAAACAATAAAAATCATAGGCAAGGTAAAAGAATTATATAATTTTTTTACAAAACGGGTGGTAGTCCCCTTTTAATCCAATAGGATCCAGGTTTCTAATTGTAGAAACGGTGTTAATGGAGCCGTAAGCTTCATCTAATCCAAATCCGTTGCCCTTTAATATTTCTTCATAGCTCTTAGTATGCAGATCCGTAAACCCACCACTAAATTCTATCTCCTCATTATCAACAGTTATGGAACGATAGGTTGTGAGACCTTTATTCTTAACGGCATCTGGAATATAATCATAATTTACCGATAAAAACCATCTCACGTCTGCATGCTTTAATTTTAAAAAGCCAGCATTGGCATCTGGAGTTTTTAGATGCACGATATTCTCCGTAACATCTCCAAAGATCCAACACAACATATCATAAAAATGCACACCAATATTGGAAGCGATCCCGCCTGACTTTGATTCATTGCCTTTCCATGACACAAAATACCATTTTCCCCTTGAAGTTAAGTAGGTCAGGTCAATATCATAAACTCTATTTGGATTCTGTTCCAATTCCTTGGTAACTTTCTCTTTTAACGCGATAATAGTGGGGTGCAATCTCAACTGAAGAATGTTATTGATTTTTTTACCCGTTTCACTTTCTATCGTTTTCAACTGATCTACGTTCCAAGGGTTGAGCACTAATGGCTTTTCAGAAATAGCATCAGCACCGCTACGCAACGCAAATCTTATATGTGAATCATGTAAATAGTTTGGCGAACATATTGAAACGTAATCAATCTTCTTGCCGCTATCCCTTCGCCATTTATCCACAAAGCGATCAAAACGTTCAAATTCCGTAAAAAAACTGGCCTGCGGAAAATGACTATCCATGATTCCGATACCATCATATGGATCAAGTGCGGCAATTAAGGTATTGCCAGTTTCCTTTATAGCTTTCATATGTCTTGGAGCAATATAACCTGAGGCTCCAATAAGTGCGAAATTTTTCATTTACTTAGTCCGTTTATTTGATTAAAAATTAAGAACACCTTATATAAACCTTAATAATGACTTTCCTATTTCCAAACAGGGAAAGCTAGTTATTAAACATGTATAACAAGTATTTATTTTATGATACCACTAACTCCACCTCAGAAAACAAACAACTCTTAAAATGGCTTCGCCACTCTCACTCACATTAAAACAATTAATATGATGAGGACCAATGGCTTATATAAAACACAAAACGCTAAAAAAGCGTTTCAATCGGCTGCAAAACTACAACAATATTGAGGAAATCCCATTTAAAATAGCATTTGTTTCTGCACTATAAACCAAGGGTTCAATAAGTCTTCCCTATTATAAAGCAAATCCTCTTTAGAATTCCAATCCAGGACCTCAACCCCAGCCTGTTCACAAATGGCCTGCCCCGCAGCGGTGTCCCACTCCATTGTGGGTCCAAATTTGGGGTAGCAATCGGCTTGTCCTTCTGCGATTAGACAAAATTTTAAGGAACTGCCCTTAGCCACCAGCTCAACCTCACCGTGTTTTTGTTTTAACTTATGGATATACGATTCTGAGGCCTCAGAGGGATGTGAGCGACTGGCCAGAATGGTAAACCTGTTGTTTGTTCTGGGGAGAGGGAGCCTTTCAGCCTTGGTAATCAAACTCTCTATATCGAAATTAATGAGATCTACTTTGACTTTATAGGAGCCTGAAGTAGAAGTTGAATCCCGATAGCTATCGGGAGAAGTTGAAGTTGCCCGCCTGCCGCCCGCATGAATGACTTCCCCGGGCAGGGACGGGCAGGAACTTGCCTGCCTGCCGCTAAGGCAGGAACAAGAAAAATACAAATCCCCTGTGACAGGAACAAAAATGACCCCTAGAACTGGTTTTTGGTTTTTAATCAAAGCAATGTTGACGGTGAATTCGCCATTGCGCTTAATGAATTCCTTGGTGCCATCTATGGGATCGACGATCCATAAGTGCTTCCAGTCTTTCCGTGTGTGATATGCAATGGATTTCCCTTCTTCTGAGAGCACAGGGATATCCGTAGTACTTAAATGCGCCATGATGACATGGTGCGCAGCGGTATCAGCTTTGGTTAAAGGAGAATTATCGTCTTTAAGTTCCACCTCAAAATCAACGGAATTGTAGATGTCCAAGATGACTTTTCCGGCTTCAAGGGCGGCCGAAATTGCGGTGTGGAGGTTCGCGTTGCGAGTTTCAGGTTTCATGTATAAAATTGTCTGTTGTCTGTTGTCTGTTGTCTGTTGTCTGTTGTCTGTTGTCTGTTGTCTGTTGTCTGTTGTCTGTTGCCTGTTGTCTGTTGTCTGTTGCCTGTTGTCTGTTGTCTGTTGTCTGTTGTCTGTTGTCTGTTGCCTGTTGTCTGTTGTCTGTTGTCTGTTAAAAACATAACTGAATTTATTATTGCGCCCATTGCGATTAACTTTGCGCTCCTTGCGGTTAAAATAAAACGCTAAGGTCGCAAGGTTTTTTCGCTAAGGTCGCAAGAGAATATGGCAATTGTTTTGCACTTCGTGAAGTTCAGTGGCATCAGATTTTAGTCTTCAGTTTTCAGTCTTCCCGCCTCCGTAAATGCTACCCGTCTTCGCTAAAGCTACGGACGGGCTCACGGACGGGCAGGCAGTTGGCAGTGTCCAGTAATCAGTACAAATTTCAATCGTTAATCATTGTTCGTTAATCTTGAATTTACCTTCCAGTTGGCAGACCGGAAATTTGTTCTTCTTACTTTGATAAACTTGACTGTTTTTAATAGAACGCTGATAACACAGATACAACTGATTTGAACTGATTTCAATTAATTGCAAAAATGTGGGGTTGATGGTCTTTGTGGAGCGTGTCTAACCTGTTAAGTAATCAATAATCAGTCTTCCCGCCTTCGCTAAAGCTGCGGACGGGCAGGCAGTCTTCAGTACATAAACAATCGTTATCCGTTATCCGTTATTCAAAAATCAACATTCTCCAATCGTTAATCGTTAATCAATCATAATTCACAACAATCAACAATCGTTAATCGTTCATCCCGCCTCCGCTAAAGCTACCCGCCTCCGCTAAAGCTATAGACGGGCAGGTGGACGGGCAGGCAGTCCTCTGTCATCGGTCTTCCGTCATCGGTCACCTTGAGCAGCCTGTCCTGAGCGGAGACGAAAAGCATGATATGAAACAATACAATTCGTTATAAACAACGGGTTCGACTGCGCTCACCCTGACATTCCCTTGTCACCCTGAGCAGCCTGTCTTGAGCGGAGTCGAAGGGCTTGAGATGCAACAACAAAGTGTCATTGAAAGCCTATCTGCCGTCCAGGCAGAAAGCGACGAAGGAGCGACGTGGCAAATGCGAAGCATTCACTAATACCTAAATTAAAAAACAATCAATTGTTAGTAATCTGTTTATTATGGCACCAAAACCATGAGATTGCCGCGGTCGTTCCTCCCTCGCAATGACGCTTGGGTGGGAGTTCTCGCAATGACAGCTAAATGGTGTTCCTCGCTACTCCTCCACCTCCACCTCGGCATCATTGCAAGCCTGAATGCCGCAGGAAGAGAGCGACGGAGGAGCGACGTGGCAATCTTTAAGTAGTACCGCCAAAACTATGAGATTACTCATGTTTTTATATTATTTCTTAAAGACCTGAGTTCGATTAAAAAAGGACGAGTTGATCTGTTTTTACGGTATGATATTTAATACTTGGCTTTTTTGGCAAGAAACTATAGGCTATCAGTC
>NZ_JALKAU010000071.1:0-32767 GCF_023015735.1 Gelidibacter sp. F63206 | reverse complement strand
TTCCAGGAAGATTTAAAGTTAGGACAAGAATTTGGGGTAAGAGGATTTCCAACCATGTTTTTTGTTGATGATGCTGGCAATCAAGAAACCGTTTATGGCACCAGGCCTTATGCTTTTTATGAAATGGCCATTTTAAAATTGAATCCAAACGCAACGAAAAGTGAATACAGTAAGAATTGGGAAACATTATTCTCAATATATCCAACGCTCACCGCAAAAGAGTTTTCTGAATTATCAGGAACTCCAAGAAGCGAAAGCGAAAAACAATTAAATGAGCTTGTCGAGAAAGGCAAATTAGAAAAGCATACGACAAAAAACGGTTCTATATGGACCATCGAAAATCTGAACCAATAATTTACAAATTACTCATAAAGATTAATTTGGGCAATTAGGTGGTATTTAAAATAAAATAAAGATAGAATTATGAAGATGATGAAAGCCGCCCGCTGGCATAAAGTGAAAGATATAAGAGTAGAAGAAACTAAAGTGCCTTCACCAAAAGAAAACCAAGTAAAGATTGCAGTGAAGTTTGCCGGAATTTGCGGATCAGATTTGCACGAATACAACGCTGGACCACAACTAATCCCGGTTGAGGAACCCTACGCTCTTAACGGGCATCAGGGAACAACAACCCTTGGACACGAGTTTTCGGGCGTCGTTGAAGAAGTAGGGAACAACGTAAAAAACATAAAAAAAGGTGACCGAGTAACGGTAGAACCCATTTTTAGGAATCCAGAAAGTCCTTTTATAGTCACCGGAGAATACAACCTTTCAGAACCGCTCGGTTTTGTTGGATTAACCTCCAATGGAGCCTTTGCAAAACACGTAGTGGTAGAAGACTATATGGTACACAAAATGCCCGATTCCATGACTTTTGAACAAGGTGCTATTGTAGAGCCTGCGGCAGTGGCAGCATACGCTGTACAACGCAGTGGTATGAAATTGGGAGATACCGTATTCATCATAGGTGCAGGTCCCATTGGTTTATTAACCGTTCAAGTCGCTTTGGCAACTGGTGCTTCTCAAATTTTCGTTTCAGACCTTTCTGAAAACAGATTAAAGAAGGCCAAGGAAATTGGAGCTACCCATACTTTTAACGCCAAAGACAAAGACATTACTCAAAAAATCAAGGAAATAACGAGTCATGGTGTTGATGTTTTTATCGATGCTGCAGGCGTGCAAGCCACCTTTGACACAGGCATCAACAGCTTACGCAACGGTGGCACAGCCGTCTTGGTGGCTCTCTTTGGTGAAAAAGTAACCCACGACGCCTTAAATCAAACCTTAAGGGAGTTGACCATTATTGGTACAGCTGCCTATCGCAACATCTTTCCAGAGACTATTGCTTTGATCAGCAGTGGTAGATTGCCTGTGGAAAAGTTAATTACCAGTGTAATTTCTCTAGATGAGATCGTAGAAAAGGGTTTTGAGGCACTTACAAAAGACCCCTCCGAAGTAAAAATATTGGTTGATATCAACCGTTAATAATTAAATTGTAACATAAATTTTAAAACTAAAAGAAATGGCAAAATTAAATTCAATTGGTTTGGATATTCAAAAATCCAAAGTACTTGCAGAAAAACTAAATGAACTTTTGGCAGATTATTCCATCTTTTATCAAAACGTCAGAGGATACCATTGGAATATTAAAGGAGATAAATTCTTCGAATTACACGACAAATTCCAAGAACTCTACGAAGATCTATTCATCAAAATTGACGAAGTAGCAGAACGAATCCGAACGCTTGGCCACACGCCAAACCACAAATTCTCTATTTATCAGAAAGATGCAAAAATCAAAGAAAGCTCTGAAGTAGCCGATGGGATCCAGGATATGAAAGACACTCTTGAATCCTTCAAGATCATTATCATCCTACAACGCGAAATTTTGGAGCTATCTGCAGATGCAGAAGACGAAGGAACCAATGCATTGATGAGCGATTACATTCGTGAACAAGAAAAATTGGTTTGGATGTATTCTGCATATTTAAAATAATTTAAATAGTCATCAGTTTTTAACAAACTGAAAATGGATTTACGACTGTAATACGCAATTAAAACAATGATCAAATGACTTTCCTATCATGAAAGCAGATATCATCTTAGGTATTACAGTCCTGTTTCCGAACAAAACACCTCGGGCAGTGCCCCGAGGTATTCAAATTTACTAATCTTTACAACAACATCTTTATGAAATACACAGATAATATTTCCGGAATAAAAATTAACATAGAGGCGGTAGATATCTCAATTGGAGACGATGTTAGAGATACGATACGTAAAGTTATCTCACGTCTTAGCCGGTTTTATGACAGAATAGAGTGGGCAGATATCTACTTGGAGGATAAAAAAGATAAAAGCACCAATCAAAAACAGGTCAGTATTCGTTTAGGCATCCCTGGGAATGATCCCTTCGCTTCAGAATATGGAGATGATTTTCATGCGCTGTTGACCGCAGTAGAAGATAAATTGCAAAAACAATTGGAAAGGCGCTAAATTTCAACATTTATAATTCTGTATGTCCTGAAATCAAGTTTCGTTTTTAAACAAAGGATTAAAAGCGCCGTCTTCGGTTTAGAATTGATTTAGGAAGGTTTTAAAAAACGGCTTGGAGGCTCCGTGTCCGAATTGAAACATTGTATTTTATATGACGTATTTGGTCCATCACGGTTAATTCAGTTTTATTATTTAGTTAGATTTGAATAATACGAGAACTTTTCACTTTTGTAAATTAGCTTCTTAACACTAAACCTAAATAAGTATTGGAATCTCTCAGAATTATTGAAATTGTCGGCACTGCGGCGTTTAGTATTGCGGGTGCATTTGCCGCGATGGAAAAAAGACTTGATGTTTTTGGGGTCTTTATTATCGCATTTATCACCGCGTTGGGCGGAGGTACTTTGCGGGATGTCCTTATTGGTAAAGTTCCCGTCAATTGGATGCTCGACCTGAGCTCGGCAGTAGTTGTGCTGATCACGACCATAGCCGTCCTGTTTTTTAAAAGTGTGATAAAAAACTACCATAACGTTTTATTGTTTTTCGATTCTATCGGACTTGGTTTTTTTACTGTGGTTGGCATTCAAACAGGGATTACACTCGACTTACATCCCATAATCAGTATCTCACTTGGGACAATTACAGCTTGTTTTGGCGGTGTGATAAGGGATGTTTCCTTAAGCAACATCCCGCTTATTTTCAAAAAAGAGATTTATGCGACCACTTGTATTTTAGGTGGCACTATATTTTTCGTTTTGTTGAACTTTGGAATGCCAAAACTGTCTGTTGAAATTATTTGTCTCGTCATTATAGTTTTATTCCGATTATTATCAGTAAAATATCATTGGCATTTACCTACCATTTACAAACCAGAGAAACCAGCATCATAGCGTATCCAAATACAATAAGAAGATGGTAATTAGATCAAATATCCAACTGATAATAGAAGAAAGAGCCGCCAATGAATCTCAATTTATGGCAGGATAGTATTTGTCAAATAGACATTAAAAAGAGTGTAGGTTTGCTTTATTTAAAAAGATTTTTTGCAACCTTTAAAATTTTGGTCACTGAATTAGGAAAACTTTAAAATAGCGACATTAAGCCGATGAAATATATTTTGTTTATTGCTTCTTTCAATGCATTCTTTTTTCTGATACTTCTGCTTCAGAAAAAACCAAAATTTCTGCATGACCGCATCTTCAGTATTTGGCTTTTGTATTTGGGCGGTATTACAGGCATCTACGCTTTTTCTATGGAATACCTCTTCAACACCCCTCTTTTATCTAGCATTATTATTGCAATGTTCTTATTAAACGGCCCTTTCTTATACTTGTATGTTTCTACTCTTACTTTCAACCACACCCGATTTAAAACCAAAAACTTCTGGCACTTTGCACCATTTGCGGCATTTATCTTTTATTTGATTTTTGCCTCTGATTTTCCCGCCTATTCAGAAAGAATTAGGATAGGTCACGATTCCGACACTGTAGCCGAAACGCCCATCCTATATTTATTTTTTCTTGTATTGACCGCACTCTCAGGACCAATATATTTTGTTCTGGCTCAAAGGCAGTTCCACAAGACCAAGGAGTCCATCCTCAATTTTTCTTCCAAGGATTTTGAATTGGATTGGTTGGGGAGATTGATCCCTGCCTTTGGAATAATATGGACATCCTTAGTCATTTCAGCCGTTTTCCATCTGTTTTCAATGAGTTTTTGCATTAATGGTCTGATGCTATCACTTTCGGCATTTATAATCTTGATTGGATATTTTGGATTAAAACAAATAGGCGTTTTTGTCAACTTTAGTGATGAAGAAGCCAAGGATCCTATTATCGAAACTGAAAACCCACCTTCCAAATTAAAGGATGATGCTTTGGAACAGTGTTTCTGTAAAATAGATGATTATTTTAAAACTGAAAGACCCTATTTAGAACCCGACTTGACCTTGCCCAAACTGGCCGAAAGCCTTAATGTACCTCATCATCATCTTTCGCAGGTCATCAATGACGTATACGGTCAAAATTTCTTCGATTTTATCAATAAATATAGAGTTGAAGAAGTCAAAAATAAAATTGTAGATCCTGAATTCGATAAATATTCTTTACTTGGCATCGCCTTCGAAAGTGGATTTAACTCTAAATCTGCTTTTAACCGTGTATTCAAAAAATTTACCAATACCACCCCAAGCGAATTTCGAGATTCTCAACGATAATCTAAGAATCAACCATTTCCACCTTTAAGGATTAAGCTTTCCACGTCCTACTTTATAAAGTGGGACGTCTACTCCCCCTTAAAACAGTGCCATCTTATAAGATAGGTCGCACACTCTTGATTTAGTCCATAGTTTTGTTTACAGAAAATCAAAATAAATTATTAATTCTAAAAACACATATTATGAAAACTCAAACAAGAAAATTAACCGTTTCAAACCCCTTAAAGGTAGAACAGATTTTTAAATTCAACATGCGATCAATTCTTTTGGCATTCGCGTTTATGTTGGTCAATATGTCTGGATTTGCACATTGCGATTCCTATGACGGCCCAGTTATTAAAGATGCCTTGAAAGCATTGGATCAAAATAATGTGCAGCTGGTTTTAAAATGGATTGAGCCACAACAAGAAAAGGAAATCATTCCGTTGTTCGATAAAACATACCGTTTAAAAAATGAGGACAAACAAGTCTATGCTATCGTTGAGAAACATTTTCTGGAAACACTTGTCAGATTGCACAGAGAAACTGAAGGCGCTCCATTTACAGGCTTAAAACCAGCAGGATCAATGACTGCGTTGGTAGAAATGGCGGATAACTCAATCGCAAATAATAACGTAGAGGATGTCATAAAGACCGTAACCATTCATTTGGAACACGTATTAAGAGAGCGATATGCTACAGTAGCAACCCTCGGAAAAACGAAAGATGAATCCGTTGAGCAAGGCCGTGAATATGTACATGCCTATGTGCAATACACACATACATTAGAAGCCCTAGAACATATATTACATGGAGATATTTCCCACTAACCACAATTCATTCAAGACACTATATCAGTAGGATCAGTGACGGAAAACAGATAACAGATAACAGATAAAAAACAATAAAAATGAAAACTATAGAAAAAATGAAAACAACAAGATTTCAATTAGAAACCCTAACCTGTCCAAGTTGTATTACAAGGATAGAAGGCGTTTTAAACAAAGAACCAGGAGTAAATAAGGCCAAAGTGCTTTTTAACTCCAGCAAAGTAAAAATAGATTATGACGAAGAAAAAGTTTCTTCCGATCGATTGGCCGAAGTGATACAAAAAGTAGGCTTCCCAATTGTATCCTAATAAACAGTAAATAAGATTATGAAAGCTAAACAAGTAAATAGAATAATGTATGCAGCAGGAATTTTGATTCTTGCTGCATTAACAACCTATTTGTTCAAATGGAACAACTTGCTATTGAATGCGCTTCTGATTGCAGCTTCCATAGTGGCCGGTATTCCAACATTTATAAAAGCCTGGCAAGCATCTCGCCTCAAAATGTTCAGCATAGAGCTTTTGGTGACCATAGCCGTTATTGGTGCACTGATTATTGGGGAGTATGTGGAATCAGCAGCCGTTACTTTCCTGTTCCTTTTTGGGGCGTTTCTGGAAGGACGTTCTTTAGAAAAAGCGCGTGCCTCGCTAAAATCCCTAATGGACATGGCGCCTTTGGAAGCAACTGTAGTCCGCGATGGCTTACGTTCCACAATCATGGCAGAGGAGGTTATAAAAAATGATTTGGTCATCGTTCAAACTGGAGAAAAAATTCCAATTGATGGTCGAGTTATCACAGGAAACGCCTCTGTGAATGAAGCCGCAATTACCGGTGAATCTATTCCCGTAAGTAAAGGTCCGGACGATCAAGTATTCAGCGGGAGTATTTTAGACAGTGGATATCTAGAGGTCATAGCAGAACATGTTGGAGAGGATACCACCTTCGCTAAAATCATCGAATTGGTAGAAGAAGCTCAGGAAGGGAAAGCTAAGACCCAACGGTTTTTAGAGAGGTTTGCTACCATTTATACTCCGGGAATTATGGTTCTTTCTGTCCTCGTCTGGGCGATTACACAGGACGTCCATTTAGCGCTAACCTTTCTAGTTATTGCTTGTCCTGGGGCTTTGGTTATATCCGCTCCTGTATCGATTGTGGCGGGAATTGGAAACGCTGCCCGCAACGGTATCTTGATTAAGGGAGGAGAAGTCATGGAGAATCTGGCTAAATTAAACGCTTTTGTATTTGACAAAACAGGAACCTTAACCAAAGGAAAGCCGGAAGTTACCGCCATTAAAGGATTTGGTATCACTGAAGAGGAATTACTCCTCATGGCTGCCGAAGCGGAAGTCATCTCAGAACATCATTTGGGAAGAGCTATTGTAAAAGAAGCGGAAAGAACCGGATTAAAACTTCTGAACAAACCTACAGAAGTGAATGTGCTTAAAGGTCGCGGAATTGAAGTCAAATTAGGTGGAAAACCACTCTTCATCGGCAATCGAAAGGGACTTTTTCAAAATGAAATCTCCATAGAAACTGAAGTGGAATCTTATGCCACTCAGCAGGAAAGAGCCGGAAATACAGCCGTCTTTATTGCCGATGACAAAAAGGTCTTGGGAATTATTTCAATTGCCGATACCATAAGAGACAAGGCTAAAAGCACTATAGACAACCTCCGGGCTGCGGGCATTAAACACTTGGTAATGCTCACCGGAGACAATAAGCATACTGCCAATATAGTGGGTGAACAATTGGGATTGGACCATATATATGCCGAATTGCTCCCTGAAGACAAGGCTCTAAAAGTTAAAGCATGTATGGGGAAAGGTATAAAGCTCGCCATGTTGGGAGATGGCGTAAACGATGCCCCTGCCATTGCTTCCGCCGATGTTGGCATTGCCATGGGGGTGGCAGGCACCGATATTGCCATGGAGACAGCAGATGTGGTTCTGATGGCGGATAATCTTGATAAATTGACTCATGCGGTGAAGCTTGCCAAAGCCACGGTGCGAAATATGAAACAAAACATGTTTATTGCAGTAGGAACAGTAGCCCTATTGTTGGCGGGGGTCTTGACAAAAAACGTGAATCTAGCATCGGGAATGCTGATTCATGAATTGAGTGTACTTTTGGTAATTCTAAATGCTATCCGTTTAGTCAGCTTTAACCCAATTAGCCGCTTTAAACGATCTACTTCTCGAAAAGAAGTGCCTTCTCTGGAGGAAATAAAGCTTATTCCTGAACGTTAAATTGAAAGATAAGAGGCCGTTAATTACTCATTAAATGGCCTCCTCTTTTTCATCACAAGTTTGGGTGACAAGTTTATCACAGATCAAATTCTGGACAGCTTCAGATTGGGTTGGCTAACCTTGCTTCCCGATGGCGCGGTAAAAGTTTTCCAAGCCGCCGCTTTATTTTAATTTCCTCAAACTTCTTTGATGAAACACAAAACTTCGGAAGAAGTTACGCCATATACCTCAGAAACCCAGACTTAGAATCCGACTTCAGAAATCAGCTAATTTTTTGATGACCTTTTTGGAACCTGCCGTTATATCAATAAACAAAGTAAATATTCCTGCATATTATTTATAAATTATTCAGGATTTGAATTATGATTGAACCTTAACATTGAGTGAAAAAAATTGTATATTTCCATACAATTTTTATGGAAGAAACTCTAAATCTAGGTCAATTTACGCTCTTGGATGCTTTTTTAACAAATAAAGAAGTTGTCATAAGAGAATTTTATATTGCTCAATACCCCAAAACCAAATATTATATCCTTAAAAATGGAGGGACTTTAGAGAATGCCAAAGATGTTTTTCAGGATGCTTTTTTCGCGTGTTGGAAGAAATTAAGTTCGGGAAAATTTAAGCCCAAGAACAAGACAGAGTTAGAAGCCTATCTTTTTACTGCGGCGAAAAATAAATGGATAGACCAAACAAGGCGTGTGGCCAAAAGAAAGATTATTGCAATAGATGAAAAATCATATCATCTGGCAGCAGATGAAACAATGCAAACTAGCGAAATGGAAAAAAGCGAGGAACAGATGTCCATAACTTTAAGCGCTTTTGAGAGCTTAGGAAAAGCTTGCAAAGACCTACTAACCCAGTTTTATTTTAATAAAATGTCTATGAAAACCATTGCCGAAAATCTAAATATAGAAGAGGCCTCGGCAAAAAATAAAAAATATAGGTGTATCCAAAAGTTGAAGGAATTGGCACTTGGATACGTTAGTTGGCAGCAATGAGTTGTGAGTTGTGAGTTGTGAGTTGTGAGTTGTGAGTTAAAAATAAAATTTATAAATGAAACCCCAAATTGAAATAACGCAATTGGAATGGGATCTAATTGAAAGGTATCTGGAACAAGACAAGGCTTCTGATAAAAAACTTATGTTAAATGAAGAGCTGACTCAAATCCCTAACGTTGACGCGAAAATTGCACACATCAAGCAAGTAAGAGAACAAATTGAGGATAGAATCAGGCAATCAAAAATAAAGGAATTTCATGAACATATTTCAGTTGATGAAAATGATACTAAGGTAAAAATTTTGTCTGCCGAGAAAATGAACCCAAAGCTTATTTGGTATGCCATTGCCGCAGTGTTGGTTGTATCCTTTGGAGTTCTTTGGATGTTTCAAAGCAGTAATTCACCTGAAAAAATCTTCGTCTCACATTTTGAAGCAGACCCAGGTTTGCGAACTGTTATGGGTGCCTCAAACGAATATGATTTTTACGAAGGAATGGTTGTTTATAAACGTCAAGAATATAAAGAAGCCATTAACTGGTGGCAAAAACTGCTCCCAGAAAAAACAGAAAATGATACTTTGAATTACTTTTTAGGCGTGGCCTATTTAGCCGAAGGAAATGCTGAAAAATCATTGGAATATTTAGAACCTGCAAGTAAATTTAACGAAGGTATCTTTACAGAAGATGCAGCCCATTATACGGCTTTGGCTAAAATAAAGTTAGGCAAAATTGAAGAAGCTAAACAACTGTTAAAAGCACATCCTTCTGATAGAAACAACAAATTGTTATATGCATTAAATGAATAAATAGAGTCTATAGTTTTGACGCATATAATTGCAAGTGTTATTTCAGATTGTATTAATTAAGATTGTATGGTATCTAAATACAACAATTTTTTACTTTTAATCCTGATCGCTTTTTTAGTTTTCTTCCAAAACAGCTTCGGTCAAGACACGGAATTATCCGGCACTAAATTAATAGACTCCTATCTGTTAAACAATCAATTGAATGAGGCGGATGCTGCACTACAAACGCAAATTGAAAATTTTAAACAAGCCAAACAAATAGATTCATTGGCGCAATACATTGTATATGTTGGAAAGGTTGCGCTCTTAAAAAGCAACCCAGAAGATGCGGCCAAAAAAGCCGATGCGTTTTTTAAAAACCTAAAAACACTCGGAGCATCCAAACGCGCTCAACACATAGCATTGTCGGGACTTTCTCAACTTTATGAGGAATTGGGAAAGATCACCGCATCTTTCAATGCTGCTGAGGAATCGCTAAACACAATACGTTCCGTCCCCGATGCCACCCACAATGAAATTGGCGAGGCTTACTATGCGTTAACGTATTCCTATTACATATCTGGAAAATTTCTGGACGCCAACGAACAGGCTAAAAAAGCACTTTCAGAATTAAAAAAATCCAAGATAAAAAACTATAAAAAGATCGCTGACGTCAACAATTTTTTTGGAATTATGATGTGGCAGTCCCAAAAATTAGACAGTGCGCAATACTTCTTTGAAAATGCTATTGGAACCTTACAAAAAATACAGGGGGATTCGGTTTATAAAGTGTACTCCTCCTCAGGTATTAAATTAAATATGGCTTTAGTAATGGAAGCTCGCGGCAATATTTCTGAATCTCTACAAACCCTGGAAAGACTCATTCAAGATTGCAATTATGTTATAAAAGCATCAAAGGACGTTCGTGTTGTTTCGCGAAGTAAACGCCTGAAATGGACCGGTATTTCAAACCTTGGCTCGCTTTACTCTAACATTGGCCACGTAGATAGGGCTTATAAACTTATGGCCTACATATACAATAACCGGGATCAATTATACCTCCCAGGCGACCCCGAAATTCCACGTGCGCTTATACTGTTGGCCCAGTCGCAAATGGCTTTAAAAGAAACAGACAAAGCTATTATTTCTTTAGAAAAAGTGCTTGCGATTTACGATACCGATTCCAGCCCAGATATGTATTGGCAGGCCATTGCCACTGCTAATCTGGCGAATTGTTACGACCTAAAAGGCGAAATTGAAAAGGCGGAAAAATCATACAGCGATGCCGAAAAATTATATAAAGGTGCTCTCGGCGAAAACCTAGACGATACTTACTTAAGTTTTGCACAGGATAAAAGCTTGTTTTTGGCGCTAAACGGTAAAAGTGAAGCCGCAGTTACCACTTCCTTAAATGCCTATAATTATTTAAAAAAGAACGGAGGCGAAAACAACAGCGATCTCATCGCTCTTATGCTAAACCTTTCGGAAGTATATTACACTATTGGTGATTACCCGAAAGCCGCTGAATGGAGCGAAAAAGGAATAGATTATATTGATGTTCGCTCCCAAAATAAAAGCACAACACTCGATGCTCTAAAATTGACCTACCGCAAACCTTTGTTGATTTTAGCAAGATCGGAAGCTCTTTACGCACAGAACACTACCAAAGATTCTATTTTTCTAAAAAGTCTTTTAAAAACTATGGACGATGCCTTCAAAATTCTGGAGGAGCAGAAAACCCTGATTTCAAAAGACGATAATGTGAATGTGCTGTATTCAAATTTTCTGGGACTTTACAGATTCACAAAACAGCTATATTACGATTTATTCTCCCAAACCAAAAACAAAAAATATCTTACCAAACTTATAGAAACCCACGAAAACAGTGTTTATTATACCATTCGTTCTAAGCTGAAGCTTCAAGATGAAATCAATTTTGCAGACGTCCCACAAGCAGTTATAAAAAGGGAAGGCGCGTTAAAAAAAGAAGCCATTAACCTCAGCGCTTTAAGTGAAGATTCAACCACATCATTTCAAAATTATCTCGAGGCGAGTACTATTTATAATTCGTTTTTAGATTCTTTGAAAACAGCCTTTCCCAAATATTACAAAATGAAGTATGCCACCTTGGATGCTTCACTTAAAGATTTACAAAAATATATTCCCGCCAACACTACTATAATTCGCTATTTGTTTATCGATAAAAATTTGTACGGAATTGTTTTGGATAACAAAAACCGAAGTATTCTTCCCCTGAAATACGAATCTGTAAAAAATCACATTGAAAAATTAATTGATCCGAAGATAACTTTGGAAGAAGAATCCACCCTACTTTATGAACTTTATCAGCAATTGTGGAAACCTTTGAGCCCCCGTATTAGTAACGAAAAAGTAATTATTATTCCAGATGGTGCCCTCTTCAATTTAAGTTTTGAAACCTTAACGCCTTCCAAAATAAAAAACTATAAAGAACTTACCACTAATAGTTTACTGGCGAGCCATTCCATTTCGTACAACTTTAGTCTATTGCTATTAAATGAAGATAAAAAACCCAAAATGTTTTCTGAAAACTTTGTTGCTTTTGCGCCCGGTTTCACTAAAAAAATGAAAAGCGAATACAAGATTGCCATTACAGATTCCGTTAATAGTGATATTGCTTACCTCACTTTACTATCGCAACCCAGTAGTGTAGAATTGGCTAAGAATTACTCTAAGATTTTTAATGGAAAATCGTTTTTAAACGAAAATTCAACAAAGCAGATTTTTGAAGCCAATGCCGGCGAACACAAAATAATTCACATTGGCACCCATGCAGAAAGCAACAATGTGAGTCCTGAATTTTCGCGTCTTATTTTTGCGAAAAAGTACGCAAGCGATGACAGCTACGACGAAAATTCATTGTACACTTTCGAGATTTACAACACCAATCTAAGTTCAAACCTTGCCATCTTAACGGCCTGCGAAACCGGGAAACCTACCTACCAGCCCGGTGAAGGAATGATTTCTTTGGCACACGCCTTCAACTATGCCGGTAGCGAAAGCATCTTGACCAGTCTTTGGCAAATTGACGAAGAAAGCAGTGTAAAGATCATCCAAAATTTTTACGATAATCTCGCCGAAGGAATGGCAAAAGATGAAGCCCTGAGGCAAGCAAAACTAAACTTCATTACCAGTGCCAAAGGTCGCACTGTATCGCCCCAATATTGGGCAGGCATGGTACTGATTGGCGACACCGCTCCCATTCAGTTGCAAACAGGAATCAATCCAGTTTGGTGGTGGGCAATAGGTTTGTTTTTGATTGGCATTATTATATTTTTTATTCTAAAAAGAAAGAAATCGCCAAACTCATAATTCAAACTTTATAACCAAACACCCAGTTTTTTTTAGTGATTGTCATTAAAACTTCAAATCGTGGTCCAACCAGAGGGTTCAGATTCCGCATTCCGTCATCAATTATCCGTCACCAGTCTTTTTTCTTTCTTCTTTCCTCTTTCTTTTTTCTTTTTTCTAAAAAACAGTGATGACCTTTTTAAACACCATCGTTAAAAGGTTAGAAACCCGCCACAGCAATGTCGCTCTGAGTTTCAAAATAAATATTCATTAACACAAATCCAAATATTATGAAACGACTATTATTTTTTTCAGTATTGAGCATTTTTTGCTTGACTATTTCAGCACAGACCAAAACTTGGATAGGGCCTTTGGGTGGTAGCTTTAATGTTGCCGAAAACTGGAGTCCTTCTGGTATTCCAAATTCTGATCATGATGTTATAATTCCTTCGGGTAGCGATATTATTGTTGGTGGAGGGGAAGCACATATTAAGTCATTTGATTTGCAAGGAAATGCAATGCTAACCATAAACGGTCATTTTTCTATAACATCCACTTCTTCAATTTCAACAAACGCTGTATTAATTTGGAACTCAGGATTTATTTATGGAAATGGTACTATTACAAACCTTGGAGCATTTAATCTGGAAGGCAATGAGGGTCATCTTTTGCAAAATCAAATAATCATCAATAACGAAGGAAGAATAAACTTCAACGGAACTGGTGGATGGGCAATAGGCTATGGAAGCCCAACAGTCAACAATTTGACCTCTGGGGTGATAAATCTGAACTCAGACAGCTATATTTCCGCCGCAAGTGGTGCAGGAACTATAGTAAATACAGGAGCCATAAATAGAGCACAGGGCACGGGTGTATTTAGTATAAACATACCATTGCAAAATAATGACGGAATCATTTCAGTAACAAGTGGAACATTAACACTGCAAAATGCGAGTAATGTTCTCACTGATGGCACATATAACGTTTCTAATACAGGAATTCTGGAATGGGCGGATAATCTAACATGCGTTGGAACACTTAGCGGACAATTGGATGGACCCATAAACTGGACGGGGATTCTTCAGGTAAACTCGGGTACAGAGGCAATTTTTGACTTTAATGGACCAGCAGGTGTAAACTGGTTTTCGGGAGGATTCAATGGCGACGGAACCTTGATCAATAGAGGCATCCTCAACATTGTTTCTGCAAATGGAAAATCTCTTGCGGGGCTATCTGATTTAAAAAACGAAGGCGCAATAAATTATAACGGTACCGGGTCACTTATTTTAGGTTATGGTAGTCCAACAATCACAAATACTACCACTGGAATTATCAATCTCAATGAAGATTCCAATATTTCATTTACAAGGGGGAGCGGGACTATTGAAAACTCAGGAGTTATTAAAAAAGAACAAACCACGGGAACGTTTTCAATCTCTGCACACGTCAATAACATTAGCCCAGGAACGATTATAGCTGAAAACGGGCTTCTAAGTTTTGACACATATATGCTTACTGGAAATGGTACAATAACCGGAAATGGCTCCGTGTCCTTATCAAACCCAACAACTTTTGAAGGCACCATCTCCCCTGGCGGTTTCCCAGGCACTTTGACCCATATAGGTAATTACACAGCATCTGCAAACGCAATCTTGACCACAGAGATACAAGGACCAACACCTAGCACAGAATATGATGTTTTTGATGTGCAAGGCAATGCCATTATGGATGGAAATATTTTGGTAGATCTTACTTATGAAGCAAATCAGAATGACGAATTTGTAATTCTTACCGCAAACAGCATTTCCAGTTGTAATCTCCCAACAACTGTTACCGCGCAATATAATTCTCATAATTATACGTTTGATGTCATCTGTAATCCTACCAACGTTACTCTAAAAATAACCAATATCGTTTTGGGAACCGACGAAAACATCTTGAGCAATCTTGCAATGTATCCAAACCCTTCAAGCGGCCATTTCACAATTGATCTTGGAAAGGACTATTCAGATGTAAACTTGCAAATTCACAATATGCTCGGACAGCAAATTTCTTCAAATAAATATACTTCAATCAAAACTATTGAGCAGGAAATAAACACTTCCGCAGGAATTTATTTTGTAAAAGTTTCCTCAGAAGGAGTTTCCAAAACGCTGAAACTTATAAAAAACTAAAAGGATGAAGAATTTTAAACTAATGGTCATGTTCATATTTGCTATAATCTTCCATTCCTGTCTTTCCTCTTCAAAAGCGGATAACGGTGAAGCAATAAACGAATCAGTTACAGCTACAAATGGCATTATAACCCAAGAGGAGTTCAATAAGCTGGAAAATTCAAAAAAAAGACTCCAATATTTTTATGTGAAAGACACCCGCAACGGCATGGTAGTAGAGCGGCTGCCATTTCCTGAAACATGGCAAAAACACGCCAATGGCGAATTTGCCTATACTGGCCCAAACGGCATAAAAGTGTATGGAGAAAAGGGAATGAACTATGTCTATTCAAATGACCCATCTACGCTTCAGCTATATCAGGCAACCGGTATGCAAGTGCAATATCCGTTAAGTATTGAACAGGTCATAGACCAAATATTTGTACCCTATGGCAATTCTATCAACAGAAAAATTACCAAAACCTATCCCTTGAATCAAATAGCGGAGTTTTACAAAAATTTTGATGCTTTGTTATTTAAGGTAGACAAAAACCCAAAACAGATTAAGGCACTAGGTATTGAATGGATAGATCCAGACGGCACAAAGTGGCTCACCGTATTGCATCATTATGTTGAGCAGACCTCTGATCATATCTATTGGGGATATGCGGGAAGTGCCATTGGCGCTCCCTCGGCTTATTTTGAAGAAGCAAAAATAGATTACCTCAACGGCTTGATAAATAGACAAGTAAACCCACAGTGGATTAGTAGCATGAACCAACAAACGGAATACACCATCCGTAAAAGCAACGAGGCCCACGCACAAAGAGAAGCGGCATTCCTAAGAGGACGGGAAGCACGCCAAAAGCAATATGAGGCAAATTTGGCATCAAGGGAGCGGAACCAAAAACAATGGGAAGCAAGCCAAGAGGCAAATGCACAGCGCCAAGAACGCATCAGTGATTATATTCTCGGAAAAACCAACGTGAAAGACCCAAACACAGGCGAGCGCTATAAAATAGACCCCACCAATGACCATTATTGGATTAACACTCACGGCGAATATGTAGGCTCAGACAACTATAAATACGACCCTAACAAAGACGATTTTATCAATAACCGAACCTGGAACAAATTGGAAATGGACAATTGGGATTGATTGGTTTCTTTGAATCCTTACCGTTCAATGACTTGTGAAATTAAACAACATTCACAGAACCTTCTTCAAAGCCGATCTTCCTGCAAGAACAATAATCGGCGTCAAAGGTCCTATGGATATTTTGAAACAAATTGATGTGCTTGGTTTAAACTCTGAAGGCACCCCGGTCTAACAACAGCATCACTTCTTGTTTTTTATTTCATTCTTTAAGTAATACGATCGTTTTAAAATTTGTAAGTGCAATAACAGCTTGGAATTACCCAAGCTGTTTTTTTTATGACATTCAAAAAGTGAAGAAACCAAGGCTCTGATAAGCAATTCCATTATTGATCAGGTATGATTACACTGGAACTATACTGCTTACTTAATCCTATCAACTGATTTTGCCAGTTACCAGCTATTAATAGATAAAATCTTGTTAAAAGTTGTTGCTCTATGACCAATGTCAGCTGAAGCCACGAAATTAAGCCTTATCTTAAAAAAGTTGTCAAAGCCTCTTCAATCCAAGAAAGCCTTCGAATTATGGGTGTTTTCAGACACAACAATTTTTATAACTAATATTAATTTAATAATTTAATTCAGATTTATAATGAAAAAAAAATTCTTTAATGCGAAAATTTATCGCAATGATGCCGCAACCGAAATGATCGTTGAAAATGGAAAAATTACCCAGATCGGGACTAACTTACCAAAATGTGAAGAAGAAATCGACCTTGGCGGCAAACTCGTTCTACCACCTTACGTAGATCCGCATTTGCATTTGGACTATGTCTATACCTTATCTGAGCTTGGACAAGCGGGAGCTGGTTCAGGTACCCTGTTTGAAGCCATTGAATTATGGCCTAAATTCAAGGAAACGCTCACTGTAGAAAGTGTAAAGAGATTGGCCATGAAAGGGATTAAAGATGAAGTTTCTCAAGGGGTTCAACACATCCGTACCCATATTGATGTTACAGACCCTAACTTTACTGCACTAAAAGCCATGTTGGAAATGAAGGAAGAGCTGAAGGACATTGTTGATATTCAAATCGTTTCCTTTCCACAGCAAGGCATGTACATGTATAAGGGCGGACTTGAATTAGTGGAAGAAGCGCTTAAAATGGGAGCTGATATTGTGGGAGGAATTCCACATTACGAACCAGCAAGAGAGTTCGGAGAAAAATCCGTGCACGATATCGTTCGTCTTGCTTTAAAATACGACAAAATGATTGATGTGCATTGTGACGAAACCGATGATACCCATTCGCGTTTTGTGGAGTTATTAAATGCGCTGGTCCTTATGGAAGATTATGGTACAAGAACTACAGCAAGTCACACCTGTTCGTTTGGTTCAGCTGATAATTCCTATGCCTTTAGGATGATGGATTTATTCCAAAAAAGTAAGATGAACTTTATTTCTTGTCCTACAGAAAATGCCTATTTACAAGGACGTCAGGACACTTACCCAAAGCGTAGAGGATTGACCAGAGTAAAAGAATTTATGGAATCAGGTATTAATGTGGCGTTTGCACAAGATTCCATTAACGACCCATGGTATCCAATGGGGAATGGGAATATGATGAATATTTTGGACAATGGCATCCACTTGGCGCAAACCATGTCTCCAAAAGAGATTGAGACAGTTTTTGATTTGATCACCTACAATGGAGCCCGTTGTTTAAACATTCATGACAGTTACGGTTTAGAAGTAGGTAAAGCGGCCAACTTTATTGTTCTTAATGAATCAACCGTTTATGAAGCAATTCGTAAACGAGTAGACGTCTTGGCATCGGTTAGAAATGGTGATTTCTTATTCCGTCGTAAAGAGATGGCTTATGATATTCCGTTGAGCTTTTAGATTTGTTTAAGTAATTAAAATAAAGAACCTCGGGGCTCGTCCGACCGGCACGGGCGGGCAAGCCCACGACGTATGAATAAGGAATTGTCTTTTTGATCGAGGCAAGCCTGGAGGTATTAAAACCCACTGGTGGGAATAAACATAAGAATCAGATTACTAACAACTTAATTGCATACAAGTGTATTCTGCTCATAATTAACCGTAAAAAGAACTTAAATAAACACGCAAAAAACGTGAAGTTTTAAATAATAATTACATAAACATTGCGACCTTGGCGGAACGCTTAGCGACCTTTGCGGCAAAATAGAGGTCACGGCAACTTTCATTTCATTCAAAATAAATTATATGAGTAAACAACATATTACGGATCAAGCCAAACGTGCTTTTCCGTGGCTGATTATGATTTTAATGTCGTCAGTCACCTTTGTAGGAATACTTTCTGAGTTGATGCCTTCGGGCGTCCTCCCCTTAATGATGGCCGATTTGAATATCAGCGAGGTACAAACAGGAAACCTAGTGGGTTATTATGCCATCGCATCTGCAATATTTGCTATCCCACTAATATCCTTGACCATGCAAGTCAACCGTAAATATCTGTTGATGATTTTGCTTGGAGGATTCGCCATTTCCAATATAATCGCCGGACTTGTCCACAATTACACCATCATCATTATTTTGAGGGTTATTGGTGGTATTTGTGCCGGAGTTATGTGGCCAATGATTGCAGCCTACGGGATGCGATTGGCAGATGAAAAGGACCACGGAAAAGCCATCGCAGTAATTATGGCAGGAACAACTTTGGGTATCAGTGTGGGTATGCCGATCATGACCGCTATAGGAAATGATTATGGCTGGCGAACCGAATTTATTGGACTTGGTGCCTTTATTATTGTTATCGCATTAATCAGCTTTTTTGCACTGCCCTCCATTCCAGGTGAAAAATTGACGAAAAGCTCATCGCCATTCGCACTATTAAAGATACCCGAAGTATTAATCGTTTTATTGCTCACCCTACTTGGCGTTATAGCACACTATGGTGTTTATGTGTATATCACAAGTTTGGTTGATGAAATTCAGCTGGCAGGAGGGGTTGAAAGTGCCTTATTGTTTTTTGGCATCGGCTCTTTGATTTCTGTACTGTTGGCCATAAAATATACCGATAAATACTTAAGACTGCTTACCATAGCCATGTTTGCCTTGCTGATCATCTCTATGATTATTTTTCTAATGTTCGGAAGCACAACCGGGATGGGACATTTCGCTTTCTTTTTATGGGGAGTTTCTTTTGGACCTTTGGTTACTCTGTTGCAGGCAGCGGTAAGTAGACAGGTAGAAACGGCGAAAGACGTGGCCACATCCGTTCAGTCTTCTGTCTTCAACCTGTCCATTATGATTGCATCTTCTGCTGCGGGACTATTACTCGGAATTTACTCTCCAATGAGTTTAGTTTACCTCGCTATTGCGTTGTCAATACCGGGGATCATTATTTCATTTTTTGCAAAAAAGTCGTTGAGTTGATATTTGAGTTATGGTACCTTATGACTATGTTTGTATCTGGGTTTAAATGGTTAGAATTTTAATGGATGCTATCGGTTTTGAACACTAAAAAAGTATTTATATGGACGGATCTGTGGAGATAACCGAATACATTTTTCGCATTGGCGCTGCATTTTTGTTGGGTGGGATTATCGGATTTGAACGACAGTGGCAGCAAAAAGATGCCGGCTTAAGGACCAATACCTTGGTTGCCATCGGTGCGGCATCTTATGTACTATTATCTTTAGATCTACATAGTCTGGCTGGAGGAGATCCTGGAAGGGTTACGGCACAGATAGTCACCGGTATCGGTTTTATCGGCGCTGGCGTTATCATGAAAGATGGATTTGGTGTGAGAGGTCTAAACACGGCCGCCACTATCTGGTGCTCTGCAGCGGTTGGAACCTTAGCTGGGATGGGCTTTTTCGCTGGAGCGATAGTGACTACCACTGCCGTCGTTTTGTCCCATTTAACGCTACGTCCTATAAGTGTTCGATTATCAAAACTTTCTGCATATCGTAAAACCAAAGTTAAAGAAACCTATTATCAGGTCTCCATTCAGTGTTCTTTAAATATTGAATCAAACGTTCGGTTTTGGGTTTTAAGCCATATTGAAACGAATGATCAATTACTTCTGCGTTCGATCAACAGAGATATTATAGAAACAAATCCTGAAGAAATCATTATTCAGGTTGAGGTAGCAACTATCGGCAATCAGGAAAATTTGTTGGAAACTTTGGTGACCAGCCTGATCATGAAACTGGAAGTTACCCGTGCAGGGTGGAAGTTGGTTGGCCAAGAAACGGAGTTTTAGTAAAATATTGTTCAAGGTGAAGACTTTCACTCCGACGACGAAAAACTCGACATTAATCTCATCCTTTTGCAGGGAAGACTACAATGGTCCTATCAATTAGAGCGATTTAGAGGAAATCCGATGCCAATAAAGAATCTAAGCTTATTGGTACTATTGACCCATGATATGTCAAAATTTACAGGGCCAAGAATTGACTTGTAAGAAACCATCGCCCCAACAGATGCCAGAAAACTTGGATCTTCATAATTTTCCCACCTTCCTTTAGCAGAAAAGACATTGGATATAAAATCATCAAATTTTCCATAACCTACAGAGGCCATTTCAAGATGGGGAATAAAAAACACGTTACGAACTGACTTTATTTGAAGTCCAAGACCTAACTTTAAAAATTGACTGACGGCCAATTCACTTTCTGTTAAACCGGAAAATGTATAATTATCACTCCTTGGATCGATAATATTTCCGCCTAAAAAGTATTTTGCACCATAACCAAAAGTAGAAAAGAGAAAATCGTCATCTTGGGTAGGATCCTCAAATAAAAAACCAGAGTTTAGACTTATAATTCCAGTTAAAGTTGGTTTAAGGGAAACTCTTTCTTCAAATCCAAGACTTAATTTTGTATAGTTGTTGCTTGGTACATCTGGCTTTATAATATTAGGATCTATATAACTCACTTGGATATTATTAGACAAAGCCCTTGATAGAACAGCGTGAATTTGACTACCTTTAGTAGGATATAAAACATCGTTCAAATTGCTATATTTAAAATGCGCATACACCTCATAAGTTGAAAAACTATACTTTTCTAAACTAAGAATATTGTTTTTAACTTCAGGATCGATAGTTGGTTTTAATTGGATGTATTTATGTTTGGCACCAAAGCCCACATAGCTTTTTAATGAACTTAAATTCCTATTGATCTGATTGTCGAATTCAAAGTAATTCAACTTGACCTCATCGACATTTTTTCCTTCAAGAAATATTTTTTGCTCAAGAAGTTGACCAAAAACTTCAGTTCGCCACCACCAGTCCCGATCACTACCAAAATTTTTCTGGTATTGTACTCTCGCTTTTGGTTGCTTAGCAAAGTCTACAGTAATTAGAGAACGTGACGCCTGACCTATAATATTTCTACCGGTATAATTCGCAATCAGTCCCGCTCCACGATAACCGTCAAAGTGCAACGAGCCTTTGATTTGATGCTTCGATTTTTCAACACCTTTTAAAATGAGGCCAAATTGACCATCATCTCTTAAACGTGTAAACTCAATGTCTTTAAAAATTGTAGTTCCCATAGCCCTACCCAAGCCGTCTTCAATATCTTGGATCGTATATTTTTTATTTGGCCGCATCGCCGTTCTGGCTTTAACAAGTGCCAAGTTTGATTTGCTAATATCTTGATAGACTATGGTATCAAATACAAATTCGGTTTTAGTGACAGGAAGTTCATGTTTTCTCTGTTTAAATTTTTTCAATCTATTTGATAAAGCAACCAAAGCATCATTTTGTTGGTTGGTAGCCATTTTACCTTCTTCATAAATTGCATTTGCTTTGAAAAAGTCTGATGTAGTATGTGTTAAATAAGGGGAATGATCAATGAGGATATCACAGAGTTCACGGTTTGCTGGCCGCTTTTTATTACTATTCATCATAGTCCCTTGAAATAGTAAGGCACTAATGCTGTTTAAACTCTCAATCGTTTTAGGGTCGTCTCCTACATCACTCCCAATGATGATGTCCGCACCTAGGTTCTTGGCAATATCTGCAGGGAAATTATTCAGCAATCCACCATCCACCAAAAGCATATTCTGGTGTCGAACTGGCGAAAAGACTCCTGGAATTGACATACTAGCACGCATAGCCATGGCAAGAGAACCTTGATCTAATATCACCTCCTCCCCATTTATAATATCTGTTGCAACCGCCCTAAATGGTATGGGCAAATCATCAAACTGTTCTATCTCATAACTTGGAACAGCAAGGAAAGCAATAAACTCTCTCAAATTCTGATCATTAAGAAGATAAAGACCTGTATTGATATTGCCATTTTTGAAATCCAATTCTATTAAGTACCTATTGTACTCACTTTTTTCTTCTGCACCAACTTTATTAAGTGACACTCTTCCTCCCAATAATTTTTCCCAATTTGCATTTTTTGTAAGACTTGCAATACTATCACCTGAATATCCCATTGCATAAAGTCCACCTACAATACTTCCCATACTGTTACCGACTATTAAGTCTGGAACAATATGCAAGGAATCCAATACTTGAAGCGTACGGATATGCGCAATCCCTTTTGCTCCTCCTCCACTTAAAACCAACGCCACTTTCGGTTTTTTTTCTTGGGCAAAAACTACCTGTGAAAAAACTATACAGAATAACAATAGGAATAGATTCAGATTGATTTTTGATTGTAAAATTTTGACCATTTGCAAGTTGTTAGTATTTCAAAAATAACAGTTTAATAGCGAGACCAGCAAAAGTAGTTCGAAAATCAGTATACGTTCACCACTACAGCTTGAATTTAAAAGCATGAACACAAGTAATCGATACATTGTAAATTAAAAGAACTAAATTCCAATTGCTATCAATCCAACTCCACTGATTCGGCCAATCTGAGCATTTTACAGCTGATAGAATGCAGCCATTCCAATTGTTCCCAAACCAAATGGGCCTCCTGAAGTCCACGTACGGTTTCTTTATTATGAGACCCCAAATTGCTGATTTCTAAAGAATTGACGACTGGTAACTGTGTCTCAAAAAGATGATCGTTTTCAGAAAATCCAGCCACCCCATCGCAGGTCTTATGTCGTAGGCATTGAACGACCCGCTCCAGATTATTCTCTATCTTTTCGGTGGCAGTTATGAATCGTTCGGAGGCCTCAGTAGTATCGTAGTTCTTTATGTAGGTACTTAAGGAAGCCAATGAAGCTAAAAAATTATGATTCAAGACGACGAGTTCATAAACTTTATCCATTTCCCTTTGTTTTGACTTGGGCTCTTGTGTCATGCGCTGAAATGCCGAACTTAGATTGGAGGTTTCCAAGAATGCCTGTTTTCTCGCAATATTGTAGGACGTTGGAATGGTTCCTTTGAGTTGATAATATTGTGTGATCTTATTGAGAAAATCCTTGTTGGCGCTCACACTTTTTTGGATACTTTCCTTAATTTCAACAAATTCCCAAGCAGGCCAAAGCCACAACATCGCAGCATATGATAGTCCCGCCCCAACAAGCGTGTCCAAGATGCGAAATTTTATTAAGTCCAAGACATCAGGGATAAGAATGGCATAAATAAAGACCACACTCAACGTGATGAAGGTCGCCGAAGCCTTATAGTTTTTTTGCACCAAGGAAATTGCAATTACCAAAGAAATAACGCCCATAATGCCGTACACATACGGATCCTGGATTAGGAAAACCACACCAAATGCTATGGCCCCACCAATAAGTGTCCCGATCATACGATCCTTCGCTCGGTTTCTTGTGAGTCCGTAGCTGGGGCGCATAATGACGATAATAATCAACAAGATAGAGTATGGATTTTGAAAGGCAAAGATCGATCCCAGTGCATAACCAATCATCACTGTAACCGCCAACCTCACCGAATGCCTGAAAATGGTAGACTTAAAACTAAAGCTCCTAAAATACAGCATAGGATCATAATCTTGGGGTGCGATAAAGCGTTGGGCTTTTTTTCTATCTATAAAATCGGATTCGGCAATATTATGGTCCCCTAAAAGCCTTTTTATTCTTTTAAGTTTATCGGACTGTTTTTCTTGATATTCAAGCATATTTTGAAGCATAAGATATTCCTCGTAATACTCGGTATCACGAAGTAAGGCCACTTCATGTCTTACGTTTTCAAAACATTCAATCATAGTAGTGTTCTTTGGCAGTTTCCTATGGTCATTTCCAGTTTCTGAAATCATCCGTAATTGAGAAGACATCTCAAAAATCAGATCCTGAAATCTTTTGACGTATTGAGGATGGGCGTCAAAAAGCGCATTCATCCGATCATAATTCACCGGATTTGCAATGGCTGTTTCCAACATTTCTATCAATTGGGCAAATATCAATAGGCGTTTATTCTGATAATTGGACCATCCGGAAGCCTTTCTTGAAAGTATCAAAATCTCCCTGAGGGTTTCATGGTTTGTCGTTAGATCGCTTTGCAGTTTTAGTAATTGAGACTGTAATTTTTCGTGGTCCTCATTTGGGTCTATCAATTTTCCTCGTGTTTCTATAAATTCTGCGGTAAGCAAATAAGTTTCGGACAAAAACTCCTCGGTTTCTGCCTTTGGGTTGATGCGATACCAAGCTTTTGACAGGAGCAAATACCAAAGTCCGCCCGCCCCTAACAACAAAGCATACTTATAGATTTCCAGTTCGGATTCGAGTGAAAAACTTAATACAAAGGCCATTAGGCCCGAAAAACTGATGAGCGAGGCCCGAAAACCATATACCGAAATTAAAGCGATCGCAAAAGTGATCAGCCCTAAGACTGGAAGCAACAGCCACAGTTCAAAATGTAGATAGCCCTTTATAAAACTGACCAGCATAACCAATGTCGCTGACATTAGAATGCCAAATTTTTTATGACGGAAACTGCCGATAACATCGCTGGGCGAACTCCAGAAGGCACCAAAACTGAGTGCCAATCCAATTTCAAGATACCCAAGTTCTATACCTATGAGTACAGGTAAAGTAACCGCAATGCCCACTCGTATGGCTTTTGAAAAACTAATACTTTTTATAAACTGGAGCAGTTCCTTAAAATTCTCGGAAATAAAAACTCTTACAGTACTCAAGGTAAATTGGTTTATATGCTAATATAGGATTTTAAGCAAAACCGAATCTAACTCAAAAATAAATTTCTTCGGGCAAGGTAAGAATTAGTTCAATCAGCAAAACCTAATGCGCTTCGCTTTTGGGTTTTGACTGCCTGACGGCAGACAGGGGTTTCACTAAAAAAACCGAAGACAATGCTTCGGTTTTAAGACGTTTTTGAAAAATTTTATTTAGTGTTTAATTACCCTTTCTAATCAATAATAATAAATTCTGAACGTCTATTTTTTTGATGCTCTTCAGCAGAACATGGGACACCATTGCTACAATTGTTCACCAATCTGCTTTCTCCGAATCCGACCGCTTGTAATCTCGATTCTGGGATGCCATTTTCGACCAGATATTTTAAAGTTGAGGTCGCACGACGTTGGGAAAGCCCCTTGTTATATGCGTCATTTCCTCTACTGTCAGTATGCGAACGAATCTCCAATCTTATGTTAGGATACTGATCAAGTACAGCCAATACCTTCTCCAATTCTACTTGGGCGTCTTTTCTAATATTGGATTTATCAAAATCAAAATAAATGATTGGAATGTTTAACACCTTTGCAAGGTCGGTGCCAGTGACCAGCGGGACTTCATTGGTCTGCAATTGGAAGTCGATTCGCTGATGCTCCAAGTTTGCCTTGGATAGAAACTCATCGGAATCATATCTTTCTTTAGTTGCTTTTACAAAATAGGTTTCAAACTTATCGGTCTCGACCGTATAAAAGCCTTCTTCATTGGTGCTAACCTGCTTATGGATTTTGTTGTTGGAATCGGTCAATACGATATTGGCGCCTTCAATTGGTAGTCCCGTCTGTTTGTCGGTTACCAAGCCCTGAATCTGGGCAAAATAGACATCAATAATAGGTGCTGTCTCCAAAAAGGTATAAATATTGTCGTAAACAAACGTACCTTCCGTATCAGAACGATTAGAGCTTATAAAGCCCCTGTGCGTAGACTGGTCGATCCCAAAGGCAAAATCATCGGCATAAGTATTAATTGGAGCACCTACATTCAATAGGTTGCCAAAACCATCTTCTTTAATTTTTATATAGAAAACATCTAACCCGCCCAATCCAAAATGGCCATCGGATGAGAAGTAAAGCTCATGGTCAGCAGAAACAAAAGGAAAAGTCTCCTTGCCCCTGGTATTGATTTCAGGTCCCAAATTGACAGGCTCCCCTATACTCCCATCGGCGTTGATAGTGGACACATAAAGGTCTGACTCTCCATAGCCTCCAGGTCGGTCCGATGAAAAATAAAGCTTCGTACCATTTGGACTCAATGCCGGGTGTGCGGAAGAAAAATGGTCGCTGTTGATGGACAGTTCTTCTGCTTCTTGCCATTTATTGTTGATTTTTTTCGATCTGTAGATCTTTAATTTTTGATCGTCCTTTCTGTTCTTTGCAGTGATATTGCTTCTCGTAAAATACATCGTATTGTTATCAGCTGTAAATACAGGTGAAGATTCATGAAACCTACTGTTGAGGTTACCTGTGAGCTTTTCGGAATTACCTAGAGCCTGATTCAAAGAATCCAGTTCGATGCTATACAATGATAAAAAACTAAGCCCATCCCAAGCACTTCTTTTGTTCAAAAAGGTTTTACTGTCGCTGGTTGAAGCATAATAAAGGGCATTCCCCGATTTAAAATAGCCAAAGGAGATGATATTTTCATCGTAAAGTTTTGAAATGGGTTCCATCTCATATCTTCCTGAGTTCTGCTGGATGAGGTCCGCATAGTTTCTTGCGCTTCTCCCGCTGTTCAGGCCACTTTTGGCTGCGAAAGCATCATAAACATCGGAAGATTTATCGTTCCCGGTAGCTTTCAAGGCTTGGGAATAGCGAAGATAAACAATGTCGTTCTCAGGCTCAGGGTTCAGCTCAAACAAACGCCCATACCATTTTACGGCCTGATCATATTGAGCATTAAAATAATAACTGTTGGCTAATTTTGTGAAAAGCTCTTCGGATTGATGACCTTTTTCTGCAACGGCCAAATAGATTTTTTGAGCATTGACATAATCCAATTTCTCATAATTTTCTGCTGCCTTTTCCAACTTTTTTTCCTGCCCGAAAACTAAGTTCAAACTAGATAGACTGAGGAAAAACAAAATGAAACTATATATGGTAATATTATTTTTCATAACATCTTTTTTAAAATACAATTAAAAGAATCTAGGATTGACTTTCGCTTTCATTCTGGTTCCTAATTCAAAGCGCAAAAATATCTCGTGGGATCCACTATTGTAATTCCCCAATTGAGTGGTATCATAATCATAGGAATAACCAATCATAAGATGATCTGAAATTTGGAACCCAGCCAACACACTAACCGCGGCGTCCAATCGATAAGCAAGACCAAACGTTACACTATCATATAACAGAGCATTGGCTGAAATATCTAATGCCAATGGGGCTCCCACAACCGCTTTGGCCAAAACCGCTGGTTTTAATTTCAAGTTCGGATTGATGTCAAACACATAGCCCCCAATTAGATATACATGGGTCTTTTCGGTAGCGGTGGATACTTGGACATCGTCATAATGATCGGTTTTCAACATATTTGGCGATGATAGGCCCACATACCACTTTTCGGTGTGCAGATAAAGACCGGTGCCCACTACGGGCGAGCTGTTATTTTGCTGTCTCAGGTTATAATCGTTAGGATCATAAATATTTAACTTATTCGGATCCAAATCCCATATCGATAAGCCAGCCTTCATACCGAACGATAGTTTTATGTCGTTTGCCATGTTTATGGTGTACGAGAAATCAGCGGTAATAATACTCTCTGAGGAAGGTCCAATCTGATCACTGGTAAATCCAAGCCCCAATCCAACGCCTTTAACACCTATAGGTGAGTGCATTGAAAAATTGAGTGTTTTTGGAGCGCCATCCAAACCTACCCATTGATTTCTATAAATCCCAAGAATACTTAAAGAGCTACGTGAACCTGCATAGGCCGGGTTGACACTTATGGTATTGTACATATATTGCGTGTACTGGGAATCTTGCTGTGCTTGGGCGGAAGGGACCATAAACAGCAGACTTCCGAACAGCAAGAGTACAAGAAAATTTGATTTTTTAATAGTCATAAGAATTCGATTCAGATTATTCAGCACTTAAGTATAAATATCCAGCTTGTTTATGAAAATTTTGCTCTGCCTGATCACCATACTGATATTCAAGAATATAAAAGTAGGTGCCAAAAGGTAATTTTTCAGAGTTTTTCAAGGTCAATCGTCCCGAAGAGTGGCCATCAAAAACATTGCCGTTGACTCCGTAATCATTGGTCTCAAAAACCTTGACCCCCCAACGATTGAATACCATGACCTTTAAGTTCTTGGCACAATCTATATTGTTGGATTGGTCGATCAGGAAATAATCATTTTTGCCATCGTTATTGGGTGTTACAGAATTATAGACAACAATATTGCACGGTAAAATAAGATCCAATTTAACACGTGCAAAAGTAAAGACACCATAACCGTTGACTGCCGTCGTAACTGTTTTATTATCGAGATCTATGGCACCTCCTTCGTCCACCCACATGTTCATCGCAACGTCCCAACGGACTATCGTCAGGTCGCCTTGTACCGCACCGGCAATCATTGAAGCAGGTGTGGTCACATCTCTCCAAGAAAGAGTGATCAAACCATTATCGGTACCGCTACTATTTTTTTCTATAGTCCAGTATTCCCGGTTGTCAATTTCTTTTATCACACCAGCTTTAAGTGAATGCGGATAAAGCGCATTTGAATTCTCAAAGAAATATTTGGCTTCAAAAAAAGCACCATTATTTTCAGGGTCAGAAATCCCTGCAAATCGATAATAACCACCGTCGCCTATTGGGAAGGTGAATTCTCCCTCGCCCACTTTGTTCACAGGTCCGTCCACATGGCTATCATCTGAAGTATTGATGTGATAAGCATTGGTATTAAATGTTATTTCTCCACCAAAATTATCATTATCCACAATACCATCATAAAAATCAGATTCCCCACTGATATGTAAGTTGCCCAATAATTGGAATGGTACGGCGTGGCTAGAGTTATTGAAATAGACATTATAGAGGTAACTGATATTTGATCCACTGAGCACTTGGTCGGAATTTCCGATAAAACGGGTAAGTCCAGTGTTCAAATGGAAATCAAGAATACCATCGTTATTGAAGTGGTCATATATAAAAGTATCTCCGTCATTGAAGAACGAACCCGTTGACAAGTTGTCAAAACGTTCAACCGTTGAGAACTGGGTAGCTTCACTGACGTATAAAACACCTTGATTGCTGGTCTGTGCCACCATATTGTAAGCAAGGAGCAGAAAAGCACTTATATGGAATAAAGATTTTTTCATCATTAATTTTTAAATTTTCCTTTACTATGTATCATAGGATTGGTAACTGCAGGAATCAATATAACCATCTTATGGTCTTCTACTTCTCCTGTATTTACTGTTTCCGTAGGGGTGATATTCGGAATTTCAGAAAGTCTAAGTCTTACAAATGTACTATATGCTACACGTGTAGGTGGTACGATCCATTCCATGACTACACTTCCCATAACTCCTCCAGTTGAAGGGGCGAACACCTCAATTTTCTCGCTCGGATCAAAAGTGCCGCTCAAATCAAAATCAATCCATCCTGAAATATAACCATCCGCATTACTTCTATAGGGGATGGTGGCCGTAATTAATGAATTTGGAAGATAGACTTTATGAGAAAATATTTTATATTCCTCTGGCCATGCATCCTCTTCAAGAATTCCTGCAGGTCCGTGATTATTATCGCCTAAAGCATTACTTGAATATAATGGGGCCCTTTCTGTATCGGGAGCCGTGCTTCCCAAATGACTTAATTCTGTATTGGGAATTAAGCCTCCTGGTTGGTATTCAGGTACATTTATATTTATAGCATCATAAAAAGGACCACTTTGATTTGGAATATTATCCGTACTGAAGTTTAATCTTTGAATCAGATGCATTGGATAACCATAAGTCAACGGTGCGTCGCCACCATCCACATCAGGAGGCAACAAACCTAAAGCAATGGCTGTTAATCCACTTCCTTTAATATTAGCATCAATAGTCACAGAAAGATCAGGATTGCTCCCTGTTTTTCGATAGGCAGATTCATTGAATTTTAAAAATGAAACGGCCACGGTTTCTCTGTCATTTCCTTGGAGAAACTTCATGGTTCTCTTGGAAGTGGCAACTCCGCCTTCAATTACGACCTCTTTTCGAACCCAATAAGGCCCCCGATTTAAATTTTTATTTACCTCCACCAAGGTCCATTCCCCATCGGCCGTGGTATAGATAAATTCCGTAGAAGATAAAGACTCTGCATCAGCAACCACTAGTCCTGCAAGCCGGATTGGTACACCGTCTATAGTAGCTTTACATACAATGGTTATGGTATTATTCTGACCACTAGTGGAGTTGATAATTCCCGATACCAATTGGTTATTAGACCCTACCCCGCCAATATTATAAAGATCATCAAGATAATCACCACTGTAATTTCCAGGCGCATAAGATCTTATGACGCCCCCGGTAATGGCGGTAATTTCTGCTTCGATACAGAGCCATTGGTTATTACCGAGTTCAATTGAAGCAAAGGATTTTGCTCCGACAGCCAATGTTCGACCATGTCTTCCATGAGGATGGGTGGTTTGGTTGTTAGATCCCCAAGTTAACCACAGCACATCATCGATATAAGGACTTGAACCACCAGTTGCAAATGAGGCCGTCACTACTTCATTGGTGTAGCACTGTGCTTGCAGCCTAGTAGTGGTTGCAAGCATTACTAATCCTATGCTCAATATGAAAGAATATGTTTTAAAGCACATAATTAATTAAGGTTTTACAGAGAATACTATGTTCATAAAGGAAGCCATCGTAACATCTGCGTTAGATTTGATAGAATAAGTTAGGATTCCAGCATTGGTCACCGCTACATTTTCAAAAACACTCTCATCAAACCAAGTGACAAAATAATCCAACTCATTTGCTGGTAGCACTGGTAAGCTAGTCGTAGCTCCAGGGTTTACCGTGGCTGGAGAACCGAACTGAGCCTGATATTTGGCATATAGATCGATTGTTCCAAAAGTCTCTCCTAATGGCACTTGATCTGCAGCCGTATAAACAACAACAGAAGGCATATAGAAGAATGTAGGCATCGCAGCTTTTAACTGCTTTAAAACGCCGGATGTTCTATCTATCACAACAATGTTATCCGTATTATTGCCGGTTTGCAGTCCAGTAACTGCCAAAGTATTGGTAGCACCAGCATTGATTACTGTTGGCCTGATTAAACTTCCTCCTAACTGTATAGCATCGGCAGCTGAATCTACGTTTAAGCCGTTATTGGCACGAACATCTAAAGCATTTGTACTTGTGTTCTTCACCAGACCAAGACCCGCAACATTTGCATTAACTTTTATAGCTGTTACTGCTCCATTCGCTAATTTTGATGTTGTGATTCCAGCATTTGTAACTCTTATATTAGCATCTACAAGGGTCGCACCTGTACCACTTGTGACTGTAATGGAACTGTCGCCCTCTGTCAAATCTTTAGGATCAACAACTCCGTGCGGTCCTTGTGGACCTACTGGTCCAGCTGGGCCTGCTACTCCTTGAATTCCTCTTGGTCCTGCAGGTCCGATTGGTCCCTGGGCTCCATTAGCACCGTTTGCACCATCAGCACCAGCTGGCCCTTGAGGTCCCACCGGACCGGCTACTCCTGGTACACCCTGTGGACCTACTGGGCCTCGGTCACCTTGAGGTCCCTGAGCACCATCGGCACCGTCAGCTCCCGCTGGTCCCTGTGGTCCTGCTGGACCAGCTACTCCTTGAATACCTCGTGGTCCTATTGGGCCCGCCTCACCTTGAGGTCCCTGAGCTCCGTCAGCACCATCGGCACCGTCTGCACCCGCCGGTCCTTGAGGGCCCATTGGACCTGGATCACCTTGTGGTCCCTGGGCTCCGTCATTACCATCAATACCGTCTGTACCCGCTGGTCCTTGAGGTCCTGCTGGACCGGCTACTCCTTGAATACCTTGTGGTCCCTGGGCGCCATCAAGACCGTCAGCACCATCGGCACCGTCCGCACCTGCTGGTCCTTGAGGTCCTGCTGGTCCGGCCACTCCTTGAGGTCCCTGAGCTCCGTCAGCACCATCGGCACCGTCTGCACCCGCTGGTCCCTGAGGTCCTGCTGGACCGACTTCTCCTTGATTACCTTGAGGTCCCTGAGCTCCGTCAGCACCATCCACACCATCAGCTCCTGCTGGTCCCTGAGGTCCTGCTGGACCGGCTACTCCTTGAATACCTCGTGGTCCTATTGGGCCCGCCTCACCTTGAGGCCCCTGAGCTCCGTCAGCACCATCAGCACCGTCTGCACCCGCCGGTCCCTGAGGTCCTGCTGGACCGACTTCTCCTTGAATACCTTGTGGCCCCTGAGCTCCGTCATTACCATCAATACCGTCTGCACCCGCCGGTCCTTGAGGGCCCATTGGGCCTGGATCACCTTGTGGTCCCTGGGCGCCATCAGTACC